>NZ_JBHWGV010000086.1:25416-40647 GCF_042732955.1 Kitasatospora sp. NPDC059747
CGCGTGCCACCCCACCCCGCCCCCCCCCCGCCCCCCGTTGGCTCCCCCCCGGTTCTCCCGGGGCCCACCGCGGGGGGGACACACCGATCTACGTCAGATGCTCAGGACCTGGCCCGGGAAGATCAGGTCCGGGTTGCCGCCGACGACCTTGGCGTTGTTCTTGTACAGGTCGTGCCAGTCGAGGCCCTGCGCGGCGGCGATGGCGCTCAGCGTGTCACCGGACTTGACGGTGTAGCTGCCACCCTTGGCCGGAGCAGCCGGAGCGACGGGCTTGGCGTCGTTCGAGCGGTTCCAGGACTGCGCGCCCTTGTCGGCCTTCGGCGCGGCCTTCACGGCGGCGTCGGCCTTCGGGGCCTGGGTGGGCTTCGCGGCCGGAGCGGCCGGAGCAGCCGGCTTGGCAGCCGGGGCGGCCGGCTTCGCGGCCGGAGCGGTCGGCTTGGCGGTGTTCGCGCCGGCCGAGGTGTCGACGGCGGCCGGGGCCCCGCCCTTGGTCAGGCCGGCCTTGACGGAGCACACGGGCCAGGCGCCCGGGCCCTGCGAGGCGAGGACCTTCTCCGCGACGGAGATCTGCTGCGCCTTGGTGGCCTGGTTGGCCTGCGAGGCGTAGGCGGTGCCGCCGAAGGCGGCCCAGGTGCTGGAGGTGAACTGCAGGCCGCCGTAGAAGCCGTTGCCCGTGTTGATGGCCCAGTTGCCGCCGCTCTCGCACTGGGCGACGGCGTCCCAGGTGGAGACGGGGGCGGCGGAGGCCGAGGTGGCCGTGACGAGGCCGGCCACCGGCAGGGCCGCGACGGCGGCGCCCGCGACGACCGCCATGCGCACGCGGTTGCGCTTGGTGGCGGTGGAGGTGGTGGCAGCGGCGGTCTCGTGACGGAAGGTCATGGGGTTCCTCTCGACAGCCCCGGGCGGGCAGGCGGAACCAGGCCCTGGAAGGGGCCGCGTTCCTTGCCGCGTCCGTCGGACGGCCGTGCACGTGTCGGACGTGCCGCTGCCGCCCCGGCCACCCAGCCGCTCGCCGACGACCTGTTCGAGCGGTCGCGTCGGCGGGCACGTGCCGCTGCCGGTGCGGGACCGGCGGGCTGTGCGTCGGGGGTGAACCCGGGTGGCGCTCGTTGCGCCGTCCAAGAAGCTACGAGGCGGTCGGCGGGGAAACCAAAACCCGAACGGTCTGCCCAGCTCACGCAAGGGTTACCAGTGGTAACGACAACACAATCCTGCCTGAATTGTCCGTTTTGGCCACTACTTCCAAGATCAAACATCCAGGCCGGGTGACCTACCTCACGGTTTCATTCCGGCAGGCCCGCCCACGACATCGACACATTGCGACCACAGGAACACGCACTGCGGTCGGATCCGGGGCAATTCCCGTCAGCCTCGACGACCACCCGTGACGCCTGACACAGGGGTCCGTTGGTTATGGCGACCTCCCCGTAACCGCAATCAAGACCCACTCCAGGAGACCCTGTGCCGCGCATGCTCGACGTCAGCGACGAGGTCCGGTCCGAGATCGGCGACGACGAGGCCGACCGCCTCCTCGGCGGCGACCGCGCACCCGACAGCTACGAGTGCACCTCCTGCCGCACTCCCGGTGACACCTACTCGGACCCCACCAGCACGGTGCTGTTCGTGGGAGACGAGACCGCCGTGCTCGCCTTCGCCCACGCCCGCTGCATCCCGTCCCAGGTGGTGCCGGTGGCGGAGGAGCAGCTGGCCGGAGCCGTCCGCAGCATCAACCAGGCCCAGACCGACACGCCGGGCCTCCCCGCCGTCAACGCGCCCGCGCCGTCCGCCGTGGTGACGCCCACCGCCCCGATCCCCGCGGCGACCACCCCGGCGCTTGGCGCCCCGGTCGCCGACGACCGGCCCAGCGCCCCCGGCCAGGCCGCCATCCTCGGCATCACCTGCGGCCTGGTGCTGCACGGCAAGGTCGGTCACGCGTCGCTCGTGGTCGAGCCGACCGGGCCGGTCGGCCGGCCGGGCAACACCACCGGCGAGGACGAGTTCCTCGACCTGCTCCAGGACGCCGGCTTCCAGCCCGTCGCCGACCTCGACGAGACGCCCGACCAACTCCCGGGCTGGTCGGTCCTGGTGGCCATGGGCAAGCTGCACGCGATCCTGCAGCCCGCGGCGGCCGGCGGCAGCACCGGCTGGTGGCAGGCGCACCAGCCGCTCCAGGTGACGGACGCGTGGCGGCTGGCCGCGAGTCAGCTGTCCGAGGTGACGATGTACGCCGTACCGGCCGGGACGGTCGGCCGACAGCCGCGCGAGGACCTGCTCCGCCAGGCGCTGGAGCGCGCGGTGTCGATGGGCCGGGTCGTCGCCGCCTCCCTCCCGCTCGCCGGCACCTGAGCCGTACCCCCGCCCCACGCCACCCCACCCCACCGCGCCGCCCGGCCCGCGCCCCCGCGCATCGACCACCCCACACCGCAACACCCCGCAGCACGCCGCAACACCCCGCACCACCCCGGCCCGACGCCCCCACGGCCGGAAGGCGGCCCTCCGATCGGCATAGGCCACCTTCCGGCCGGGTCCCCCGCCCCCGCATCCCCGGACGACTTCGCTCGTTGGCCCCTGTGTGTACAGCTACGACGTCTCCGCGACCCCCGGCAGGACCGCCACCGTCCCCCGATCGATCCCGGGCATGCGCCCGTCGTACGACGCCGAGCACCCCCACTCGACGACGCCGATCTACGACGAGCTGTACTCCGAGTACCGGCGGCTGTTCCGCGCGCTGCCGGGCGACCGGTCGGGCGAGGAGGACCTGAAGTTCACCGGCTTCGCGATCCGGGAGGGGTACCCGCTACCAGTGGACCCGCGGTCGTACCCGCAGCAGCAGGCGTTCCAGACCTACGGGGGCCAGGCGGCGGGCCTGCCGCAGTTCATGCCCGCCCAGCAGGCGAACCCGCACCCCGCCAACCCCACGAGCGACGGCTACGGACAGGCCATGCAGCACGCCACCGGCCACCACCCGACGGGACACCACAGCACCGGGCACCAGACCACCGGAAACCACCCGGCCGGCCCCCACGCCACCGGCCATCACCACATCACGAACCACCACCCCGGCGGGCACCACCAGCCGAACGGCCACCAGGTCCAGCCCGCACCGCAGTTCACCAACGGCCAGGGATGGGTGGCCGCCGGCTTCCTCGGCTCGCCGGGCCAGGTGCCCCACCCGATGCCCGCGCCGCCCCCGGTCCCGTCCCCGATGATGGGCACGGCCCCGTCCGCCGCCGCCGGCGGCCGGCACCGGCAGATGCTGTCCCTCCCGCCGGGCCGCATGGGCGACCACCACTGACCCGCCGCCCGAACCGGGCCGGGCACCACCGGGCACCACCGGGCACCACCGAACGACCCGACCAGGCACCACCAGGCCACCCGTACCAGGCACCACCGAACGACCGAGGGCCCCGCCGCCGAAGCGACGAGGCCCTCACTCGCGAAGGTGCGCGGGCGCCTACGGCCCCACGCACCAAGCGGTGCCGGTGCGACTACTACTTCTTCTTGTTGCGCTTCTCCCGCACGCGCACCGAGATCGAGATCGGCGTCCCGACGAAGCCGAACTCCTCGCGCAGCCGGCGCTCGATGAAGCGGCGGTAGCCCGCCTCCAGGAAGCCCGAGGCGAACAGCACGAAGCGCGGCGGACGGGAGCCCGCCTGGGTGCCGAACAGGATGCGCGGCTGCTTGCCGCCGCGGATCGGGTGCGGGTGGGAGGCGACGAGCTCGCCGAGGAAGGCGTTCAGGCGGGCGGTCGGGATGCGGGTCTCCCAGCCGTCCAGCGCGGTCTCGATCGCCGGGACGAGCCTCTCCATGTGCCGGCCGGTCTTGGCCGAGACGTTGACGCGCGGGGCCCACTGCACCTGGACGAGGTCGCGCTCGATCTCGCGCTCCAGGTAGTAGCGGCGCTCCTCGTCGAGCTGGTCCCACTTGTTGTAGGCGATGACGACGGCGCGCCCGGCCTCGACGGCCATCGAGATGATGCGGGTGTCCTGCTCGGCCAGGGTCTCGCTGGCGTCGATCAGGACGACCGCGACCTCGGCCTTCTCCAGCGCGGAGGCGGTGCGCAGCGAGGCGTAGAAGTCGGCGCCGGCGGTGAGGTGGACGCGGCGGCGGATGCCGGCCGTGTCGACGAACTTCCAGGTCTTGCCACCGAGTTCGATCATCTCGTCGACCGGGTCGCGGGTGGTGCCGGCCAGCTCGTTGACGACGACGCGCTCCTCGCCGGCGACCTTGTTGAGCAGGCTGGACTTGCCGACGTTCGGGCGCCCGATCAGCGCGACGCGGCGCGGGCCGCCGGGGGCGGCGCCGCCGAAGGTCTGCGGCGGGGCCTCGGGCAGGGCGGCCATGACGGCGTCGAGCAGGTCGCCGGAGCCGCGGCCGTGGAGGGCCGAGACGGGGTACGGCTCGCCCAGGCCGAGGGACCACAGGTAGGCGGCCTCGGCCTCGGTGGACTGGCCGTCGACCTTGTTGGCGCACAGGACGGTCGGCTTGCCGGCCCGGCGGATGATCTTGATCAGGGCCTCGTCGGTGTCGGTGGCGCCGACGGTGGCGTCGACGACGAACAGCACCGCGTCGGCCTGCTCGATGCCGAGCTCGGCCTGGGCGGCCACCATCGCGTCGATGCCGAGGACGTCGATCTCCCAGCCGCCGGTGTCGACGACCTTGAAGCGGCGGCCGTTCCAGCTGGCCTCGTAGCTGACCCGGTCGCGGGTGACGCCCGGCTTGTCCTCGACGACGGCCTCGCGGCGGCCGATGATGCGGTTCACGAGGGTCGACTTGCCGACGTTCGGGCGGCCGACGATGGCCAGCACCGGCAGCCGGAGGTGCTCGGCGGCGTCGAGGCCGTACACGTCGTCGGGGTCGAAGCCCTCTTCGGCGGCGAGGGCCATGAACTCGGCGTACTCGGCGTCGTCCAGCTCACCGTGGCCGGTGGCGTGCTCTGCGGTCATGTTCGTCTGTTCCGTTTCCCGGCCCGGCCCTTCCCAGGGGCGCGCCGTGCGTACCTGCCCCGCTCGGGGCAGCGCGAGTACTTCTCCTGCGGCACCTCGGCGGTGCCGCAGTTCGTTCGGGATCACCCGGGGCCGGAGCCCGGCGGGCCACCCCCATGAAGGATCACACCGACGACAGGCCGGCCCGCTCCTCCACCAGGGCGACGATCCGCCCGATGACCTGCTCCAGCGTGAGGTCGCTGGTGTCCACCAGGACCGCGTCGGCGGCCTGGGTCAGCGGGGCCGTCTTCCGGGAGGAGTCGGCGGCGTCCCGGCGGGCGAGGTCGGCGGCCATCGCGGTGATGGTCGCCTCGTCGACGCCCTTGGCGCGCAGCTCGGCCGCCCGGCGCTCGGCACGGGCGGTCTCGGAGGCGGTCAGGAAGATCTTGACGGTGGCGTCCGGGAACACCACGGTCCCCATGTCCCGACCCTCCGCGACGATGCCGCGCTCGGCGACCCCGGCGCAGCCGCGCTGCAGCTCGACCAGCCGGGTGCGCACCGCCGGCACCGCGGACACGGCGCTGACCCGCGCCGTCACCTCGGGGCCGCGGATCGGGCCGGACACGTCCTGCCCGTCCACGGTGATGGTGGGCCCGTCGGCGTCCGTCCCCGACACGATCACCGGCTTGCCGCACGCGACGGCCACCGCCTCCGCGTCGTCCGTGTCGACGTCGTTGGCCAGCATCCACCAGGTCATCGCCCGGTACATGGCACCGGTGTCCAGGAAGCTCAGGCCCAGCCGGGCGGCCACGGCGCGCGAGACGGTCGACTTGCCCGAACCGGAGGGTCCGTCGATGGCGACGACGACCGGGGCGTGCGCTCGGTCGGCAGTGTCCACGGGGTCGAACCTCTCTCTGAGCATGGGATCCGGCGCCTGGACGGCCAGTGGGCAGGCGTTGAACAGGCATGCGGCCGGGGATTGTCTCCCTCAAGGTTAATGGACCGGCGCGGGCCCCCGCCCCGCCAGCCCCGACCGCCCCGACGGCCCTACCGCCCCAGTGGCTCCACGACCGCGTTCCCCAGCCGGGGCCGGACGTACTCGCCGTCCCGCTCGATGCCGAGCACCCCGCCCAGGAAGGCCATCGTGAGCTGCCCGTCCGGCCTGCCCCACGCGAAGGGCACCGTCGAGACGTGCGACGGAAAGGCGTTCTCCTCGAAGGACAGCCCCCGCCACCCGAAGACCGTCCGCGGCTCCGGACCGGAGGGCCTCCGGGTGTGGGCGAAGAAGGCCGTGATCCACCCGGAGACGAGGTCCCCGCCGGAGTCCGACCGCCACTTGTACAGCGAGCGCCAGAACTCCTGGTCCACCGGCCAGCCGGCCGCCGTCCGCGCCAGGACCCTCAGCACCGGGCGCAGCTCCGCGAACCAGGGCGCGAGCGGCTCGAACCACGGCGCCAGCTCGCCGACCCGCTCCGCCAGCAGCGCCCAGTCGTTCGCGGTCCCCTCCAGGCGGACCCGGGGGATGCCGCACAGCGTCTCCCACCGGAACTCGTAGTAGGGGCTGACGACGTCCATCAGCGCGACCAGCACGGACGAGACGTCGTCCGGCGTGGTCGTCGAGAAGTCCGGCCGGAACAGCTCGACGAGTTCCGCCCCCACCGCCTCCGCCAGCGGCTCGCGCACCAGGCGGATCGACGCGGCCCAGTCCGGCTCCGGGCCCAGCAGGGAGTTGTCCCGTACGACGATCGGACGCTTCTCCCCCGACGGGTCCGCGCCGAACACCCCCGCGTACAGGTCCGCGTTCAGGCGCACGTGGACGGCCACCTCGTGCACCACCGCGTACCAGAGCACGTCCGGCGACAGGCTCAGCGGCAGGTGCCCGCAGAACGCGACGTGCGCCGCCCGCAGCAGCAGGCTCCACGTCGGCTCGTCCCCGGCCGGCCGCTGCCGTTCCGCCGGGGCGGCCAGCAACGAGACCGCACTGCGGTGGTGGAGGCGGAACTCCCCACCCACCACGGCCGCCAGGAACGCGTCGTTCCCGACGACGTCCAACTCCCCCACGTCGCCCGGCTCCTGGCCTTCACCGAGTGGTATCTCGACGATCACGACAGCTCCCCCGCGCCCCTCGGCCCCGCACGCTCTGCCCGCTCTTCCAGGGCCCTCAGTCCCGCACGCTCCACCCGCTCGCCCGCAGCGCCGCCGTCAGCGGCTTCACGGCCGCCGGGGCGACGGACAGCTGGACGAAGCCGACCTGCTGCCCGTCGGAGTGCTCGATGACGACGTCCTCGATGTTGACCCCGGCCGCGCCGACCTCGCCGAAGAGGCGGCCGAGCTCGCCGGGCTGGTCGCCGAGGACGACCGACACGGTCTCGTACCGGGTGGGCGGCGCGCCGTGCTTGCCCGGGATGCGGGCCTGCCCGGTGTTGCCGCGCCGCATGACGGCCTCGATGCCGGCCGCGCCCGAGCGGCGTTCGGCCTCCTCGGCGGCGTCCAGGGCGCGCAGCGCGGTGACGGTCTCGCCGAGGTCCGCGGCGACCTCCTCCAGGATGTCGGCGACGGCGCCCGCGTTGGCGGAGAGGATGTCGACCCACATGCCGGGGTTGGAGGCGGCGATCCGGGTGACGTCCCGGACGCCCTGCCCGGAGAGCCTTATCGCCGTCTCGTCGGCGTGCTCCAGCCGGGCGGCGACCAGCGAGGACACCAGCTGCGGGGCGTGCGACACGAGTGCGACCGCCCGGTCGTGCGCGGCGGCGTCCATGACGATCGGCATCGCGCCGCACAGCGCGACGAGCTCCAGGGCGGCGTTGAGCGTCTCGGTGTCGGTGTCGGCGGTGGGGGTGAGCACCCAGGGCCGGCCCTCGAAGAGGTCGGCGCGGGCGGCCAGCGGGCCGGAGCGCTCACGGCCGGCCATCGGGTGGCTGCCGATGTAGTGGACGGTGTCGCAGCCGAGCGCGGCGACCTCGGCCCGCGGGCCCTCCTTGACGCTCGCAACGTCGGTGTACCAGCGGGCCAGGTTGCGGCGCTGGCAGTCGGCGAGCACCTTGCCGACCAGCGCGGGCGGGACGGCGATGACCGCGAGGTCGACCGGGCCGTCGGCGGGTTCGGTGGTGCCCGCGCCGAGCGAGGCGGCCGTGCGGGCGGCGTCCGGGTCGGCGTCCTCCAGGTGGACGGTCAGCCCGCGGCCGGTCAGGGCGAGGGCGGCGGAGGTGCCGATGAGTCCGGTGCCGACGACGACGGCAGTGCGCATGGCGGGTCGCTCTCCTTCACGGGCCTGTTCACGGGCCTGGCCGGCGGGCCGGGGTGTGCTCGCCCCATCCTCTCGCATGGCCCCCGCCCTCGCGCCCACCACCCACCCCACCACCGGAGAGGCCCGCCCCACCACCGGGGAGAACCACCCCGCCACCACAGCGACCCGCCCCACCACCGGAGAGAACCGCCGACACCCGGCCCCCGTCCCACAGAGTGCACACGCCACCGCGCGGGCGAATTCCGGAGACGCCCGCCCGGAAGCGGGGCAGACTGGCCGCCCGAGCAGAGACCGTCGGCGCAGGCGGCAGGACGCGAACGAAGGGGTTGCGCATGGACGATCAGCACAGTGGCGAGGTCGAGCGGCGGAAACCGGCGGCCGTACCGGCGCACCCGTCGGTCCTCGACTCGGTCGTGGTGTACGCCGAGGGCGCGGTCTGCCGCCGCCGGGCCACCGTGCCCGTCCCGGCCGACGGCCGCCTGCGGCTGACGGGCCTGCCCCGCACGCTGGACGGCCGCTCGCTGCGCGCCCGGGTGCTCGCCGGCCCGGCCGGCACGGCCGTGACCGAGGCGCGCGTGGAGCAGCTCGCCGAGATCCGCGACGAGTCCGAACTCCCCTCCCTCCGACGGGAATTGGACGAGGCCAGGGAGCACCTGAGCGCCCTCGTCGAACGCCACCGCCTGGTCCTCGCGTCGATCGCCGAGACGAGCGACCTGCGCGCGGTGCCGCCGCAGCGGCGGCGGCCCGACGAAGTCCTGCGGCGCACCCCCGCCGACGCGTGGCTGGAGCTGGCCGAGTTCGTCGACGAGCGGCTGGCCGGACTCCAGGCGCGCGCCGAGCAGCTCACCCGGGAGATCGAACTCGCTGACCATGCCTGCGAGTTGATCAACGACCGGCTGGAGCGCGCGTCCACCGCAGGACCGTCCCACCCGGTGGAGACGGCCACCACCGTCCTGCTCACTCTGACGACCGCCCCCGCCCCCGCCGGCGAACCGGCCACGGCCGCACCCACCCCCGCCGGCACCCCCACCGCCGACGAACCGGACACCGCCGCACCCACCCCCGTCACCCCCGCCACCCCCGCCCACCTGGAGATCGAGCTGGAGTACGGCGTCGCCGCCGCCCGCTGGATCCCCGCCTACCGGCTGTCCTACCGGCACGGCGCCGACACCGGCCGCCTCGTCCTGCGCGCCTCCGTCGCCCAGCAGACCGGCGAGGACTGGACGGGCGTCCGGCTCGCGCTGTCCACCGCCGACCTCGACCGCCGCACCGACCTGCCCAGGCTGCGCTCGCTGCGGATCGGCCGCAGCCAGCCCGCGCCGCCGCCGTCCGGCTGGCGCGAGCCCCCGAGCGGTCTGTCCGACCTGTTCTCCGGCTACGACGCGGCCGACGAGCTGCCCGGCAGGCCCCGGCCCCGCGGCGGCGGCCCGCTCGCCGTCTCGGCGCCGACGCCCAGCCCCCCGGCCTGGCTGCAACAGCCCCGCCCGTCCGCGCCCCAGCCCGCGCCGCCCGGCCGCCCGGGACGCGCCGCTCGCCCCGGCGGCAGTCCGTACGGCGTGAGCGGGCGCGGCGGCGGCACCCTGGACGCCGCCGACGGCGACTACCCGCTGCCCGCATCGCCGCCCCCGCCCGGCCCCGGCTTCGCCGGCTACGGCGGCGCTCCGGTCCCCCAGTCGGGGCCCCCGGCACCGGTCGCGCCCGGCGGCCCCGCCCCCGCCGCCTTCGGCGCCCCGGCGCCCGTGCCCGGAGCCGCCCCGGCCGCCCGGTCCGCACCGCCCGAGGCCATGAAGCGCATGGCCCACCGCAAGCGCGCCGGCGCCGTCGAATCCGCCGACGTCTGGAACGACGGCCCGCCGACGGCCCACGGCGGCCTCACCCCCGCCGCGGCCCTGCTCGACTACCCCGAGCTCGTCCTGGCCGGCCCCGACGAGCCCGCCGCCCGCCGCGGCACCCTCCGCCCGCCCGCCGCCACGCCGGACACGGGCCCCGGCAGCCCCGGCGCCCTCGGCGGCCTCGGCCGCGTGCGCGGCCTGCGCCTGCCCCGGCACGCCGTGGCGCCGCGCGTCTCGGCCGGCTCCTTCGACCACCGCTTCGACGCCGCCGCCCCCGCCGACATCCCGTCGGACGGCACCTGGCACACCGTCACGGTGGACGAGATCCCGCTGTCCGTCCGCCCCGAGTACGTCACCGTCCCCGCCGTCGAGGAGAAGGTGTACGCGACGCTCGTCCTCGCCAACCGCACCGACCGCGCCGTCCTGGCCGGCCCGGTCGAGGTCACCGTGGACGACGAGTTCCTGCTCACCGCCGCCCTGCCCACGCTCGCCCCCGGCGGGGTGCGGCGGGTGGGCATCGGCGTCACCGAGAGCATCGAGGTGGCGCGCCGCACCGAGCTGCACGAGGCCGCCGCGGGCAAGCTGAACGTGCTGAACAACAGCACCGTGCTCGACCACCGGGTGCACGTCGAACTGGCGAACCGGCTCGGCCGGGCCGTCACCGTCGAGGTCCGCGAGCGCGTGCCGGTCTCCTCCGACGCCGAGATCCGGATCGAGGAGCGCGCCGACTGGCACGCCCCGACGGTCCCGACCCCGGAGTGCCCGCCCAGCAGCCGGCTCTGGCGGGTCGAACTGCCCCCGGGCGGGCGCGCCGAGCTCGACGGCGGCTACCAGATCAAGATCCCGGCCGGAAAGGCCATCGTCGGCGGAAACCGGAGGAACTGAGAATGACCGGAACCATCCCCCTCCCCGTCACCGCCGTCACCTGCCTGGAGGACCGCAGCCAGGTCGAGCGCACGACGACGGTCGACCTCGTCGCGGGCGTCCAGCGCCTGCGCCTGGGCCCGCTCACCGCGCTCGCCGTAGACCGCACCCTGCGCGCCGAGAGCGGCACCCCCGGCAGCCGCGTCCTGGACGCCCGCCTGGTGCGCAGCTGGACCCCGCGCTCCCCGCAGCCGCCGGGCCCGGAGGACTCCGAACTGCGCCACCGGCTGCACGAACTGGACGCCGAGACCCGGCTGACCGACCAGGCCCGCACCCGCCTGGAGGCCCGGCTGGCGCTGCTCGCCCAGCTCTCCGCCGACCTCCTGCGCGAGGTCGGCGAGGGCGCCGGCGTCGGCGAGGTCGAACGCGCCCGCTGGACGCGCGAGCTGGACCGGGTGGACGCCGAGCGCGAGCGCCACGGCGAGGAACTGCGCGCCACCCGCTCCCGGCTGCGCCGCCTGGAGGAGGAGCGCTCGCAGGCGCTGACCGCGCTCGACGAGGCCGAGGAGGAGCCGGCCGAGCTGGTCGCCCACCTGGACCTCACCGTCGAGGCCGCCTCGGCCGGCCCCGGCACGCTGACCGTCAGCCACCTGGTGCCGTGCGCGCTCTGGCGCCCGTCCTACCGCGCCACCCTCGCCGGCGGGAGCCTGCGCCTGGAGTCGGAGGCCGTCGTCTGGCAGCGCACCGGCGAGGACTGGACCGGCGCGCGGCTCACCTTCTCCACCGCCCGCTCCGCCCTCGCCACCGCCCCGCCCGCGATCACCGAGGACGTCCTGATGCTGCGCGAGCGCACCACCGAGGAGCGCCGGACGGTCGAGGTCGAGCTGCGCGAGGAGACGGTCGGCACGCTCGCCCCGGACGCCGCCGTGCCGGGCGTGGACGACGGCGGCGAGGTCCGGGTGCTGCCCGCGCCCGCCCCGGCCACCGTGCCGTCCGACGGCCGGGCGCACCGGGTGCCGCTGGGCGGCTTCGACACACCGGCGAGCAGCGAGTACGCGTGCGCGCCGGAGCTGTCCCCGCTGGTCACCCAGGTGGTCCGGTTCCGCAACGCGGCCGGGCACCCGCTGCTGGCCGGCCCGGTCGAGCTGGTCCGCGGCAGCGGCTTCACCGGCCGGGGCGAACTGCGCTTCACCGCGGCCGGCGCCGAGGCCGAGCTGGCGTTCGGCAGCTCGGACGGCTACCGGGTGGTCCGCGAGACCGAGGAGCGGCAGGCCACCGCCGGGCTCACCGGCCGCCAGACGACCACCCGGAAGGTCCGGCTGCACCTGTCCCGGTTCTCCGGCCCGGAGGAGCGGGACGAGCAGGTCGTCACGGTCCGCGAGCGGGTGCCGGTCTCGGAGGTGTCGGCGGTGGAGGTGCGGCTGCGCAAGGAGGAGTGCACCCCGGCCCCGGACGCCTTCGACGCCGAGGGCATCGTCCGCTGGGACGTGCCGCTCGGCCCGGGCGCCCGCCGGACGGTCACGCTGGTGTACGAGGTCTCGGCCTCCTCGAAGGTGGCCGGACTCTGACACCCGCGCCGGAGTGACACCGGATCAGCACCAGCCCGCTCAGCACCAGAGGGACCGAACCGGGTACAAAAGGAACATGATCCTCCACCTCGCACCCCTGGACGACTGGCTGGCCGACCCCGGCCGCCCGTACGCCGCCGCCTCGCTGCTCACCGACGGGTTCATCCACTGCTCGGCGGACGAGCGGACCGCGCTCGCGGTGGCCAACCACTTCTTCGCCGACGCCCCCGATCCGCTGATGGTGCTGCTGATCGAGGAGTCGCTGGTGGAACCGATGGTCAAGTGGGAGGCCCCGCACGGCGCACCGCCGCCCGGGGCCACGCCCGGCGTGCAGTTCCCGCACATCTACGGCCGGCTGAACCGGTCCGCCGTGGTGGGCCTGGAGAAGGTCCTGCGCGGCCCGGACGGCCGCTGGGCCTCCCTCACGCCCTGGAGCTGAGCCCGCAAGAGCCGGGCCCCGAAGCCGGGCCCTCGACGACCGTCAGGCCGCGGGCTCACAGCCACCCGCGCTCCCGCGCCGCCATGCCGGCCTGGAAGCGGGTGGTGGCGCCCAGCGCCCGCATCAGGCTCTGCAGCCGGCGCTGGGTGGTGCGGGCGCTCCAGCCGAGCGAGCGGGCGATCGACTCGTCGGTCAGGCCGGCCGCCAGCAGGCCCAGCAGCTTGCGGTGGTCGGCCGCCGGCTCCAGCGCCGTGTCCGTCGCGCCGATCGCGGCCTGGAGCTGGACGGCCCGCTCCCACTCGGCCTCGAACAGGGTGTCCAGCGCCTGGAGCAGCGCCGAGGGATGGATGACGTAGGCGGCGTCGAGGACGCTGTCGCCGACGCTGATCGGGATGATCGCCATCCGGTCGTCCGAGATGATCATCTTCATCGGCAGCGTGGGCCGGACCCGCGCCTCCTCGCCGTCCGCGACGCCGACCAGGATGTTCTTCTCCAGCCGACCCGGCCAGGCGACCGCCTCCCGGTCGTAGATGGTCCGGAAGCGCAGCCCCTCGCGCAGCCGGTCGCGCTGCGTCGGCATGAGCCCCACCGGGTCCTGGATGTACGGCGGGCAGTCGAAGCCGCGCACCTGGTACTGGCTGGTCTCGGTGATGTGCTCCAGCCGCTGGGCGATCGCCTCGCCGCCGGTGAGCACCTCGACCGAGTGCGCCGGGTCGGTGTAGCGCGACGCCTCCCGGAAGGCGTCCATCAGCCGGTGCATCTCGGCGCGCGCGTGGCGCAGTTCGGACTCGCGATGGCCTATCAGGGTCCCGATCGCGACGTCGGGGGCGACCGGCAGGTAGCGCTGGCGGTCCACCGGCGCGCGGGTGGCCATGCCCTGCTGGGCGAGCCGGTCGAGCGCGCGCACGCTCTGCTGGAGGGTCAGCCCGCAGGTCTCGGCCAGGTCCTCCGCGGTGGACTGCGGGTTGGCCACCAGCGCGGCGTAGACCTGCCCGTCCGGCTCGGCCAGTCCCAGTGCGCTGAGTGGTGCATCGGACACGACGCGGTCTCCCCCTGTTCGCCCCCACCGGCGCCCGCCCTGGCGCACTCCCGCCACGTGGCGCGGCGGTGGTCAGATGGCCATCCTCTGCCACGGATCACGGCGCTGACAAGGCCGTGACCAGCGGGTGCGTCCCGGCTCACACACACGCCGGAGGGTCCCCCGCCACCACGGGCGGGAGACCCTCCGGAGAACTGTCGGTGAACCGGGGCCCTACAGGCCGACCTCGTGCATCAGCTGGCCGACCTCGGGGTTGGTGAGGCGGCGCAGCCAGCCCGACTTCTGGTCGCCCAGCGCGATCGGGCCGAAGTGGGTGCGCACGAGCTTCTCGACCGGGAAGCCGACCTCGGCCAGCATCCGGCGCACGATGTGCTTGCGGCCCTCGTGCAGGGTGACCTCGACCAGGTAGTTCTTGCCGACGTTCGAGATGACCTTGAAGCTGTCGGCGCGGGCGTAGCCGTCCTCCAGCTCGACGCCCTGGGCGAGCTGCTTGCCCAGGTCGCGCGGGATCGGGCCCTGGATGGCGGCCAGGTAGGTCTTGGTCACGCCGTACTTGGGGTGGGTGAGGCGGTGGGCCAGCTCGCCGTGGTTGGTGAGCAGGATGATGCCCTCGGTCTCGGTGTCCAGGCGGCCGACGTGGAACAGCCGGGTCTCCCGGTTGGTCACGTAGTCGCCGAGGCACTGGCGGCCTTCCGGGTCCTCCATGGTGGAGACGACGCCGGCCGGCTTGTTGAGCGCGAAGAACAGGTAGGACTGGGTGGCGACGGTCAGGCCGTCGACCTTGATCTCGTCCTTCTGCGGGTCGACGCGCTTGCCCTGCTCGGTCACGGTCCTGCCGTTGACCTCGACGCGGCCCTGCTCGATCAGCTCCTCGCAGGCGCGGCGGCTGCCGATGCCGGCCCGGGCCAGGACCTTCTGCAGGCGCTCGCCCTCGGGCTCGCCGAAGGTCTTGGGCAGCTTGACGGCGGGCTTGTCGTGCCGGGCGAGGACGGCGTCCTCGATCCTGGCCTGGAGCTCGCGCGAGCGCTGCGGCTGACGGCGCGGGTCGCCCGGGGCACCCTGGCCCTCGCGGCGCGGGCGCGGCGCCGGGCCGGGGCGCCGGCCGGCGAAGCTGCCGCGGGCGGGGGTGGCGTTGGGGCCGCCGCCGAACTCGGGGCGGTCGTAGCGCCGCTCCTCGGGCCGCAGCGGGCGGTCCGGGAAGCGGCGGTCGTCGCGCCGGTCGTCGCGCCGGTCGTCCCTGCGGTCGTCGCGGCGGGGGTCCCGCCCGGACGAGCCGGAGCCCCCCCGCGAGCCCGCGCCCCCGCCGTAGGAGCCGCC
>NZ_JBHWGV010000087.1:0-40499 GCF_042732955.1 Kitasatospora sp. NPDC059747
GGTTACATTCCGAACCCGGAAGCTAAGCCTCACAGCGCCGATGGTACTGCAGGGGGGACCCTGTGGGAGAGTAGGACGCCGCCGAACAATCATTCCAAAAAGACCCACTCCCGATCGGGAGTGGGTTTTTTTGCGTTACCCTCTGCGAATGCAGAACCTGACCCTGACCTGGCAGTCCGCCGGGGGCACCGCCGTTGTTCTCTACGGCGGCGCGTACGTCGCCGCAAGGGTCCGGAAGCCGTCCTTGTCGGCGCTCCTGCGTGAGGCCGGCACCCTGCTCGCCCTGTTCGCGCTGTGGCAGCTGGTGGGGCACCTGTCGGTGATGAGCGCGGACCACGCGCTGGACCGGGCGGAGTGGATCCACCGGACGGAGCTGGCGGTCGGGCTGCCGGACGAGGCGTCGTGGCAGGCCGCGATCACGCCGTACCCGGTGCTGGTGCGGCTGGCGAACTACTACTACGCGGTCATGCACTTCGGCGTCATGCTGGTGGTGCTGCTCTGGGTGTTCCTGCGGCACCGCGAGCGGTACGCGTGGGTGCGGAACACCGTGGTGATCACGACGGCGGTCTGCCTCCTGGTCCAGTTCATCCCGGTGGCACCGCCGCGGATGCTGCCGGAGAACGGCTTCGTCGACGTGGCCGCGCAGTACGGGCAGTCCGTGTACGGCGGCGCGGTCGGCGGCGTGGTGGTGGCGGACCAGCTGTCCGCGATGCCGTCGGTGCACGTGGCGTGGTGCGTGCTGGCGGCGGTCGCGGTGATCCGGGTGGCGCGGAGCCCGTTGCGCTGGCTGATGGTGCTGCACCCCGTCCTGACGGTCGCCGTGGTCGTCGTGACCGCCAACCACTTCTGGGCGGACGGCATCGTCGCCGTGACGATCCTGCTCTTCGCCTACGCCGTCCTGGCGCTGACGGCACGCCGGCGGGGCCGGCCCTCCGTCGACGAGACGGAGGACCGGCCCCGCAGCGGGTCCGGTTCGCGGACCGGGCAGGTCACTTGAGCGGCAGCGCGATCCGACCCCACTTGCCGTTGCTCAGCCTGGCCGTGGCCCCGTACCAGGCGATGAGCCCGGAGAGCGCCGCGACCCAGCCCGCGAGCTTGGTGAGGCTGCCGTGGCCGCCGAACGCACCGATGGCGGCGACCAGCAGGGACAGCGTCAGCAGGCCGTAGACGGCCCGGCTGTACAGGCCCGCGCCCCAGCTCGCCGCGGTGAGGGTGAGGGCGAGCAGGGCCCACAGCAGCAGGAACAGCCCGGCGGCGTTCTTGCTCGCGCCGCCGGCCACCGACCAGGTCGCCCAGAAGGCGCCGAGGCTGGTGAACGCGGTGCCGGTGAAGCCCTCGCCGCCGCGGAGCTGCCAGAGGCCCGCGACGAACAGGGTGATGCCGCCGACGACGTGGGCGAGGTGGGCCGCGTCCCCGGCGCCGGTGCCCTTGAGGATTCCGGTCGAGAGCAGGCCGTAGGCGAGAAGTGTGAGGCCGAGTGCGAGGTAGCCGAGGTTACCCGCGTCGGCTCCGGTGGGACGGGCGTTCGTTGCCCCGGAGGCGTCGTTGCTCACCGGAGGCTCCTTTCACTCTGGGCGCGCGCAGGGCGCAGTCAACGCAGTGGAGTGGTCCGAAGGAGTGGTTGCGAGAAGGTGCGCGCGACCGCGCCGAGGGCGCACGGCAGGAGCGTGCGCGGGCTGCGGTCAGAGGTGGTGGGCCGAGGGCCGAATGTTCCGGGCCGAGGGGTGGGGGGAAGTCCCCGCTGAGGTCGGTGTACCCGGGCCGACCAGGCTTGTACCCTTGTGAATCGCACAATTTGTGGCGCCGTCAGCTGTGGAACGCTCACGATCGGCCGCCGGGCGGGTCCGGCCGTGGCAGATCTGCTCAGTGGCGGCGGTCCGGCGGGTCCGCCCCGGCGCCGACCCGATCGGCACGGGTGCGTCGCGCTCAGCTCGTGCGCTGGGCTGGCACCCGCAGCGTCAGGATCGCCATGTCGTCGGACGGCGGCTCCGGGGCGAAGCGCTCGACCGCGCGCTGCACGCGCATGGCGACGGCCCCGGCGGTGAGGCCGGTGCAGCCGGTGAGGACCTCGGCGAGGCCGTCGTCGCCCAACATCCGGCGGCCCTCGCGGCGTTCGGTGACGCCGTCGGTGACGCAGAGCAGGACCTCGCCCGGGGCGAGCACGAGGTGCTCGGCGGTGAGGTCGAGGTCGTCCATGACGCCGAGCAGGGGCTGCGGGGTGGCGGCGCGGTCGACCTGGCCGTCGGTGCGCAGCCGCAGCGGCAGCGGGTGGCCGGCGCAGACCAGGGACAGTTCGGTGCTGCCGTCCGGTCGGGGCGTCAGTTCGCCGTAGAGCAGGGTGAGGAAGCGGCTGCGCGAACCCTCGTCCAGGATGGCCGCGTTGAGCCGGGTGAGGACCTGCGGGGCGTCCAGGCCCTCACGGGCGAGCAGGCGCAGCGAGTGGCGGGCCAGGCCGGTGACGGAGGCGGCCTCGGGGCCGGTGCCGCAGACGTCGCCGATGGCGAAGCCGTACGTGCCCTCGCGGATGGTGAACAGGTCGTAGAAGTCGCCGCCGACCTCGTTCCCCTCGCCGGCGGCCTGGTAGTACACGTCCACCTCGACGCCGGGGATCTCGGGCAGGTCGGGCGGCAGGAGACTGCGCTGGAGGGCCTGGCTGGTCGCGGTGCGCTCGGAGTAGAGGCGGGAGTTGTCGAGGGCGAGGGCGGCCCGGCGGGAGAGGTCCTCGGCGAGTTCGAGGATCTCCTGGCGGAAGCGGACGCCGGCCGGGGTGCCGAGGGCGAGCAGGCCGATGACGCGGTTGCGGGCGGTGAGCGGCAGGACGACGGTCTCGCCGAGCACGCCCGCGAGTTCGGGGCTGTCGGTGAGTCCGCCGGCGGCGGCGGTCTCGGTGGGTGCGGGCCAGAACCGGGCGCTGTGGGCGGGACCGGGGTCGGGCGCGGGGGTCTTGTCGAGCAGGCCGCGCAACGCGTCGATGCGGTCCTCGTCCTCGTGCAGGACGAAGGCGAGGTTGGGCGCGGCGCCGTGGTCGCCCTTGGTGTAGACGGCGCACCAGGAGGCGAGGGTGGGGACGGCCATCTGGGCCATCAGGGCGAGGGTCTGCTCGTGTTCGAGGGTGCCGGCGAGCAGGTCGGAGGCTTCGACGAGGAAGGAGAGCGAGCCGCGGCGCAGTCGTTCGAGCTCGGTGAGGCGGGTGCTCTCGACGGCGAGGGCGACCCGGTCGGCGGCGAACTGCAGGCGCAGCGCGTCCTCGTTGTCGTAGCGGCCGGGGGCGGCGGTGGCGATGCCGAGGGAGCCGATCAGCCGGCCCTCGACCTTGAGCGGGACGGTGACCAGGGAACGCATGCCGCTGCCGTCGAGGAGGGCCGGTCCGGCCGGACGGGCGATCAGGTCGTCGTGGACGGTGGGCAGCCGGGCGGAGTCGTAGCGGTTGCCGTGTCCGACCGGGAAGCGGGTGTGGCGGCGGTGTCCGGTGGTGAGGCCGGTGGCGGCGCGGACCTCGAACTCGGTCTCGTCCTCGGTGGTGAGGAGCAGGTAGGCGGCGTCGGCGTCGAGCAGGTCGCGGGCGCGTTCGACGGTGCGCTGGAGCAGGGTGTCGAGGTCGTCGGTGGCGACCGGGCCGGCCAGCAGGTCGAGCCGGGGGCCGGCCGGGTCGGTGCGGTCGCCGGGCAGGGCGCGGGCGGGGGAGCGCAGGACGGCGCGGTCGGGTTCGAGGACGAGCAGGCAGAGTGTGGAGGGGACGCCCTCGGTGTCGCGGACGCGGACCTGGACGCCGTACACCTCCTCGGTGCGGCCGTCGGCGCGGCGGACGGCGAAGCCGCCCTCCCAGCGCGCGAGGCGCAGGGTCTCGGCGAGGCCGAGGCCGCGGGCGGGGGTGTCGGGCCAGACGGCGAGGTCGGCCCACGGGCGGCCGAGGACGCTGTCGGCGGGGTGCCGGAAGAGGGCTTCGGCGTCCGGGTTCCAGGCGAGGACGCGGCCGTCGTCGTCGAGCTGGACGACGGCGACGTGCACCGGGCCGGGGCCGCTGGGCAGGTCGCTGCCGGGGGTGGCGGGGACGGCGTAGCGGGTGCCGGCGACGGGGACCGGCAGGGCGAGGCGGAACCAGACGGTCTTGCGGCCGGCCGCGTACTCGACGCCCCAGCGTTCGGCGAGGGCGGAGCACATCAGCAGGCCGCGGCCGCCCTCGCCGTCGGGGTCGGCGTAGCGGTCGGAGGAGGTGACGGGGCCGTCGGTGAAGGCGGGCAGGCCGCGTTCCGGGTGGTGGTCGGTGACCTCGATCCGGACGGTGCCCTCCTCGCGCAGGCAGCCGACCTCGGCGGCGGTGCCGGCGTGCACGACGGCGTTGGTGACGAGTTCGCTGACCAGGACGACGGCGTCGTCGACGACCTCCGGCAGCCCCCAGCCGAGCAGCGCGTCCCGGACGAAGCCCCGGGCGGCGGCCGCGGACCTGCCGTCGGGGTCGAAGGTGGCGGCTGCGCGCGCGGTGACCACGTTGCCACTTCTCCTCTGCTGCTCTTGCCCTGGCTGTCCGGGTGCGGCGCCGTCTCCCGGTACGCGCCGGCGGGTGGGCGGCGGCGCTGGGACGGGTCGTGGCCCGGTGCAGCGCTCCACCCTACTTTCCGCTTGGTTCCCCGTGGGGGCGGGGCGTCGAAACGGGCACCAGAGGGTGATTCTGCCCACGCGTTTCGGGAGAGGCGGTAACAACCGTGTGCAACCGGCCGTATACCCGGGGCCGGTGCTGCCAGACTGGGGGGTCCGCGACGGTCGGTCGGGACAGTACGGTCGACGCGGGTGCCGGTGCGTCGTGAGGTGCGGCCGGTGCGCAGCCCAAGCCGGGGCGGTGCCCGGGCCCCGGTCCGCCGGGGCGCGGAGGGCCACCGGACAGTTCACGACGTGGGAGGGGCCCGTTGAGTTCGGCCACCAAGGACGCAACCGGTACGACGCAGGCCGCCCAGCGCGGTGCTCGCCCCGGGGCCGCGCCGCGGAGCGCGGCCGGCCGGCGAGCGAACCACGGCCGGGGCGCGGAACCGGCGGAGCTGCGCAAGCTGCTGTCGGCGCTGACGGCGATGCGCGACGGCAACTTCCGGCGCCGGCTGACGGTGCCGGGGGACGGGCCGCTGGCGGAGATCGCCGCGGTGTTCAACGAGGTGGCCGAGCGCAACCAGCACCTGACCGGTGAACTGGCCCGGGTGCGGCGGGCGGTGGGCCGCGAGGGCCGGCTGAACGAGCGGCTGGAGACCGGTGCGGGCGAGGGCGCCTGGATGGCGGCGGTCGACAACTGCAACGCGCTGATCGACGACCTGGCCCGTCCGATGGCCGAGGTGGGCCGGGTGCTGACCTCGATCGCCGAGGGTGACCTGGACCAGAAGATGGAGCTGCGCTCGCTGCACAGCAACGGGGTGAGCCACCCGCTGCGCGGCGAGTACCTGAAGATCGGGCGGACGGTCAACGGACTGGTGGACCAGCTCTCGGAGTTCACCGACGAGGTGACCCGGGTGGCCCGCGAGGTCGGTACCGAGGGCAAGCTGGGCGGTCAGGCCAAGGTCCGCAGCGTGTCGGGCAGTTGGAAGGACCTGGCGGACTCGGTCAACACGATGGCCGGGCGCCTGACGGCCCAGGTGCGCAACATCGCCCAGGTGACGACGGCGGTGGCCAAGGGCGACCTGTCCCGCAAGGTCACCGTCGAGGTGGCCGGCGAGATGCTGGAGCTGAAGAACACCGTCAACACGATGGTGGACCAGCTCAACGGCTTCGCGGCGCAGGTGACGAGGGTCGCCCGGGACGTCGGGACCGAGGGCCGCCTCGGCGGTCAGGCGCAGGTGCCGGGCGTGGCCGGGGTCTGGCGGGACCTGACCGACTCGGTGAACTTCATGGCCGACAACCTGACCGGCCAGGTGCGGAACATCGCCCAGGTGACGACGGCGGTGGCGCGCGGGGACCTCTCGCAGAAGATCGAGGTGGACGCGCGCGGCGAGATGCTGGAGCTGAAGAACACCATCAACACGATGGTGGACCAGCTGTCCGGGTTCGCCGAGCAGGTGACCAGGGTGGCCCGCCAGGTGGGCACCGAGGGCCGCCTCGGCGGTCAGGCGCAGGTGCCGGGCGCGGCGGGCGTGTGGCGCGACCTGACCGACAACGTCAACTTCATGGCGAACAACCTCACCGATCAGGTGCGCAACATCGCCCAGGTGACGACCGCGGTCGCCAAGGGCGACCTGTCGCAGAAGATCCAGGTGGACGCGCGCGGGGAGATCCTGGAGCTGAAGAACACCATCAACACGATGGTGGACCAGCTCTCGGCGTTCGCGGACGAGGTGACCCGGGTGGCTCGGGACGTCGGCACCGAGGGCATCCTCGGCGGCCAGGCGAGCGTGCCGGGGGTGTCCGGGACCTGGAAGGACCTGACCAACTCCGTCAACCTGATGGCCAACAACCTGACCAGCCAGGTCCGCAACATCGCCGAGGTGACCACGGCGGTCGCGCGCGGCGACGTCTCGAAGAAGATCACCGTCGACGCCCGGGGCGAGATCCTGGAGCTGGTGACGACCGTCAACACGATGGTGGACCAGCTGTCGGCGTTCGCCGACGAGGTGACCCGCGTCGCCCGCGAGGTGGGCACCGAGGGGATCCTGGGCGGCCAGGCCCGGGTGCGGGGGGTGTCGGGCATCTGGAAGGACCTGACCGACAACGTCAACTTCATGGCGTCCAACCTGACCGGGCAGGTGCGCAACATCGCCGAGGTCGCCTCGGCGGTGGCCCGCGGCGACCTCTCGAAGAAGATCACCATCGACGCGCAGGGCGAGATCGCGACGCTCGCCGGGACGCTGAACACGATGGTCGACCAGCTCTCGTCCTTCGCCGTCGAGGTGACCAGGGTCGCCCGCGAGGTCGGCACCGACGGCACCCTGGGCGGCCAGGCGAGCGTGCCCGGCGTGGCCGGCATCTGGAAGGACCTGACCGACAACGTCAACCTGATGGCCAACAACCTCACCGGCCAGGTCCGCAACATCGCGCTGGTGATCACGGCGGTGGCCCGCGGCGACCTGTCGCAGAAGATCGACGTCGACGCGCGCGGCGAGATCCTCCAGCTCAAGACCAGCATCAACACGATGGTCGACCAGCTGTCCGCGTTCGCCGACGAGGTCACCCGCGTCGCCCGCGAGGTGGGCACCGACGGCCGCCTCGGCGGCCAGGCCCGGGTGCCCGGGGTGGACGGCACCTGGCAGGACCTCACCGAGTCGGTGAACGAGCTGGCCAACAACCTGACCCGGCAGGTGCGCGCGATCGCGCAGGTCGCCACCGCCGTGACCAGGGGCGACCTGAGCCTGCGGATCGACGTCGACGCCGCGGGGGAGCTCGACGAGCTCAAGGACAACATCAACCAGATGATCGCCAACCTGCGCGAGACCACCCGCACCAACCAGGAGCAGGACTGGCTCAAGACCAACCTGGCCCGGATCTCCGGCCTGCTCCAGGGCCGCCGGGACCTGGAGGCGGTCGCCTCGCTGATCATGACCGAGCTCACCCCGGTGGTCTCCGCCCAGCACGGCGCGTTCTTCCTCGCCCAGCCGGCCGGCCGCACCGCCGAGCTGATTACCGAGGACGACGACGAGAACGACACCGTGCTGCGCCTGATCGGCAGCTACGGCTACCAGCGGCGCGCGATGCCGACCACCTTCCGCCCCGGCGAGTCGCTGATCGGCCAGGCCGCGGTGGAGAAGCGGGCGATCATCCTCAAGGAGGCGCCGCCCGGGTACCTCAAGATCGCCTCGGGCCTCGGCGAGGCCTCGCCGGCCCACATCGTGGTGCTGCCGGTGCTGTTCGAGGGCCGGCTGCTCGGCGTGATCGAACTCGCCACCTTCAGCTCGTTCACGACCGTCGCCCTCGACTTCCTCAACCAGATCGCCGACCTGATCGGCGTCACCGTCAACACCATCAGCGTCAACACCAAGACCGAGGGCCTGCTGCTGGAGTCCCAGCGGCTCACCGCGGAACTCTCCATGCGTTCGGCCGAGTTGGAGGCCCGCCAGGAGGAACTGGAGCGCACCAACGAGGAGTTGCAGGAGAAGGCCGAGCAACTCGCCCAGCAGAACCGCGACATCGAGATCAAGAACAGCGAGATCGAGGAGGCCCGCCAGGTCCTGGAGGAGCGCGCCGAACAGCTCGCCCTGGCCTCCCGCTACAAGAGCGAGTTCCTCGCCAACATGTCGCACGAGCTGCGCACCCCGCTCAACTCGCTGCTGATCCTGGCCAAGCTGCTCTCCGACAACAACGAGGGCAACCTCTCGCCCAAGCAGGTCGAGTTCGCCGACACCATCCACGGCGCCGGCTCCGACCTGCTCCAGCTGATCAACGACATCCTCGACCTGTCCAAGGTCGAGGCCGGCAAGATGGACGTCCGCCCGAGCCGGATCGCCCTGGTCCAGCTGGTCGACTACGTCGAGGCCACCTTCCAGCCGGTCGCGCTGGACAAGAACCTGGACTTCGCCGTCCGGGTCTCGCCCGCGCTGCCGGTCACCCTGCACACCGACGAGCAGCGGCTCCAGCAGGTGCTGCGCAACCTGATCTCCAACGCGGTCAAGTTCACCGACGCGGGCGCCGTCGACTTCTCGATCAGCCCGGCCGGGCCGGACGTGCCCCAGCACGTCCGCGAGCAGCTGCTGGAGTCCGGCTCGATCAAGGACCCGGACGACCCGCTGATCGCCTTCGCCGTCTCCGACACCGGCATCGGCATCCCCGGCAACAAGCTGCGGGAGATCTTCGAGGCCTTCAAGCAGGCCGACGGCGGCATCAGCCGCAAGTACGCCGGAACGGGCCTGGGCCTCTCGATCAGCCGGGAGATCGCCCGGCTGCTCGGCGGTGAGATCCACGTCGAGAGCGAGCTCGGCAGGGGCTCGACCTTCACGCTCTACCTGCCGCTGCGCACCGAGTCCTCGGACACCCCGCCCACCGAGCGCGCCGCCGTGGCGGCCGTGCCCAACACCCCGGTGCTGCGCGCCACCGTCGGCGTGACCCCGGTGGGCGTTCCCGTCCCGGTGGGCGAGAACCCGGCCGATCACTGGGCCCAGGAGGTCCGCGAACTCGCCGAGGAGCGCCGCCGCGGCGCCGTGGAGCGCCGTCGCACCGCCGCCCTGGACCTCCCCGCCGGGGGCCGCCCGGTGGAGCCGGTCCCGCTGCGCCCCGGCCGCACCGACGCGCGCTTCGGCGGCCAGCAGGTGCTGATCGTCGACGACGACGTCCGCAACGTGTTCGCCCTCACCAGCGTCCTGGAACAGCACGGCCTGACCGTCCTGTACGCCGAGAACGGGCGCGAGGGCATCGAGATGCTGGAGCAGCACGAGCACGTCGCGCTGGTCCTGATGGACATCATGATGCCGGAGATGGACGGCTACGCGACCACCGAGGCGATCCGCCGGATGCCCCAGTTCGCCGGCCTGCCGATCATCGCGCTGACCGCCAAGGCGATGAAGGGCGACCGCGAGAAGTCCCTCGCGGCGGGCGCCACCGACCACATCACCAAGCCGGTGGAGACCGACCACCTGCTGGCGGTGATGCACGAGTGGCTGCGGCCCGACCGGCCCTGAGCGCGTACCCCAGGTCCCGTTTCCCAAGCGGGACTTGGGCGACGGGCCGCCGGCGGGGCGCGCACCGGGAGGCGGACTCCGGGGCGTACGCCGGGCCGGAGATCGGTTTGCTGGCGGGGAGGGCCGGGAACCCGGTAGGGTCACCGATCGTTGCGAACAGTGACCGGACGGCGACACACTGCTGAGCGTGCGCCGGAGCACCGGCCGTGCACCGGTCCCGATCGGGTCCGACGCAGCCGGGTCGCGACGGAGCGATGTGCCGGGCGAGGGGGTGCGGCTAGCATGACCGGGGTAGCGGTGGGCAGTACGCGAGTGCCCTCACCGGGCAGGCAGGCGACAGGAGGGCGGGCCCTGATGCAGAAGGCGAAGATCCTCCTGGTCGACGACCGGCCGGAGAACCTGCTGGCACTGGAGGCGATCCTGTCGGCGCTCGACCAGACGCTGGTGCGCGCGGCGTCCGGCGAGGAGGCGCTCAAGGCGCTGCTGACCGACGACTTCGCCGTGATCCTGCTGGACGTCCAGATGCCGGGCATGGACGGCTTCGAGACCGCCGCCCACATCAAGCGCCGCGAGCGCACCCGGGACATCCCGATCATCTTCCTCACCGCGATCAACCACGGCCCGCACCACACCTTCCGCGGCTACGCGGCCGGCGCGGTCGACTACATCTCCAAGCCGTTCGACCCGTGGGTGCTGCGCGCCAAGGTCTCCGTCTTCGTCGACCTGTACGTGAAGAACTGCCAGCTGAAGGAGCAGGCCGCGCTGCTGCGGCTGGAGCTGGAGGCGGGCGGCGGAGAGCCGGCCCTCGGCGGGGCGCTGCTCGGCGAGCTGTCCGCGCGGCTGGCGGCGGTCGAGGAGCAGGCGGAGGCGCTGGGCAAGCAGCTGGACGGCAGCGCCGACTCGGGGGTGGCCGCCACCGCGGCGCACCTGGAGCGGAAGCTGGCCGGGCTGCGCCGGGCCCTGGACGCGCTGCGCCCGGGCAGCTCGTAGGGGTACGCAGGAGCCGCGCCGGCCGGCCCGACCGGGTGGAGCGCGCGGGCGTCCGGGTGAATTCCGGTCAGCGTGACGGAGTGTCTGCGACACGTCGGGGCGCCCCGGCTCGCCACATGTGCACCGGTGGCCCGCACCGGTAGGCTGCTGACCCATGGCCACTCGTACGCCCGGAAACGCAGCACGTAAGACGAGTCCGGGACCGTCCAAGAAGGCCGCGGCGAGGACTCCGGGCAAACCGCCGGCGAAGAAGGCGGCGCCCCGCAAGGCACCCGCGAAGAAGACGGCGGCCAGGTCGGCCCCGCCACCGCCGCCGAACAGGTCGATACTCCTGCGCGCCCTCAACGGGCTCGCGAGCCCGATCGCCGCGATCTTCCGGGGCGTCGGCGACGGTGCCAAGAACCTCCACCCGGCCCACCGCAAGGACGGGCTGGGCCTCGTGCTGTTCGCGCTCGGCCTGGTGACGGCCGCGGGGACCTGGTTCAGCCCGCAGGGCTGGCTCGGCGAGGCGGCCACCGCCGTGGTGTCCGGGCTGTTCGGGCGGCTCGACGTGCTGGTGCCGTTCCTGCTGGTCGGGATCGCGATCCGGCTCTGGCGCCACCCGGAGCTGCCGGAGGCCAACGGGCGGATCGTGATCGGCCTGAGCGCGCTGGTGGTCGGCGTCCTCGGCCTGGTCCACATCGGCTGCGGGGCGCCCACGATGGGCAGCGGCGCGTCCCGGATAAGGGCGGCGGGCGGCATCATCGGCTGGGCCGCGTCGACGCCCATGATGGCCGCCGCGGGCCCGGCGCTCGCCGTGCCGCTGCTCCTGCTGCTCGCCTTCTTCGGCCTGCTGGTGGTCACCGCCACCCCGGTCAACCGCATCCCCGAGCGGTTGCGCTCCGCCGGCGTGCGGCTCGGCGTGGTCGAGCCGGGGCCGGAGGACGAGTACGGCGAGGGGCGTGCGCCGGAGCGCGAACTGTCCACGGATCCGCCGGAGGACGCCGACCCGTCGGCGCTGCCGTTCAGCGTCGACTCCGAGGACACGGTCGACGAGGTGGCCGCCCGTCGGCGCCGCCGCCGGCGCAAGCCGCAGTCCGAGGAGCCCGAGGGCGCGGAGGCGGGCCCCGAGCCCGTCTCGTTCGACAAGGACGTCGACGACCCGTTCACCACCCGCAACCTCGCCGCGGGCGCCGCCGCCGACCTGGACGGCGCGCTGGTCTACGGCGTGCCCGCCTCCTCCGCGGTGGCGGACATGATGCACCAGGTGCAGGACCGCACCGCCCCGCCCGAGGAGGCCCTCGTCCCGGCGGCCCGCGGCGGCGGCCCGGGCGCGCCCGAGGAGCACGGCCGCGCCCCGGTGCGGATGGAGCAGCTCCAGCTCTCCGGCGACATCACCTACAGCCTGCCGCCGCTCGACCTGCTGGAGCGCGGCGGCCCGGCCAAGCCCCGCAGCGCCCTCAACGACGAGGTGGTGGCCCAGCTCACGAGCACGTTCGCCGAGTTCAAGGTGGACGCCAAGGTCACCGGATTCACCCGGGGCCCGACGGTCACCCGCTACGAGGTCGAGCTCGGCCCGGCCGTCAAGGTGGAGCGGATCACCGCGCTCGCCAAGAACATCGCGTACGCGGTGGCCAGCGCGGACGTGCGGATCATCAGCCCGATCCCGGGCAAGTCCGCGGTCGGCATCGAGATCCCCAACCGGGACCGCGAGATGGTCAACCTCGGCGACCTGCTGCGCTCGCGCACGGCCGCCGAGGACACCCACCCGATGGTCGTCGGCATGGGCAAGGACGTCGAGGGCCACACCGTGATGGCCAACCTCGCGAAGATGCCGCACATCCTGGTGGCCGGGGCGACCGGCGCGGGCAAGTCCTCCTGCATCAACTGCCTGATCACCTCGATCCTCGCCCGGGCCACCCCGGACGAGGTGCGGATGGTGCTGGTCGACCCCAAGCGGGTCGAGCTGACCGCCTACGAGGGCATCCCGCACCTGATCACACCGATCATCACCAACCCCAAGAAGGCCGCCGAGGCCCTCCAGTGGGTGGTGCGCGAGATGGACATGCGCTACGACGACCTCGCGGCGTTCGGCTTCCGGCACGTCGACGACTTCAACGCGGCGGTGCGCGCCGGGAAGGTCACCCCGCCGCTCGGCAGCGAGCGCGAGCTGACGCCGTACCCGTACCTGCTGGTGATCGTCGACGAGCTGGCCGACCTGATGATGGTCGCCCCGCGCGACGTCGAGGACTCGGTGGTCCGGATCACCCAGCTGGCCCGCGCGGCCGGCATCCACCTGGTGCTCGCCACCCAGCGGCCCTCGGTGGACGTCGTGACCGGTCTGATCAAGGCCAACGTGCCGTCCCGGCTGGCCTTCGCGACCTCCGCGATGGCCGACTCCCGGGTCATCCTGGACCAGCCCGGCGCCGAGAAGCTGATCGGCAAGGGCGACGCGCTCTTCCTGCCGATGGGCGCCGGCAAGCCGATCCGCATGCAGGGCGCGTTCGTCACCGAGGCCGAGATCGCCGCGGTGGTGCAGCACTGCAAGGACCAGTTGGCCGCCCGCTACCGGGACGACGTCGCGGTCGGCGGCGGGCCGAAGAAGGAGATCGACGAGGAGATCGGCGACGACCTCGACCTGCTGATCCAGGCCGCGGAGCTGGTGGTCTCCACCCAGTTCGGCTCGACCTCGATGCTCCAGCGCAAGCTCCGGGTCGGCTTCGCCAAGGCGGGCCGGCTGATGGACCTGATGGAGTCACGCGGGATCGTCGGCCCGAGCGAGGGCTCCAAGGCGCGCGACGTGCTGGTGAAGCCGGACGAGCTCGACGGGGTGCTGGTGACCCTGCGCGGCTGACGGACCGGGCGCGGGAGGCGGGTGTCCCGGACGAGGTGTCACTCGTTCGGAGGAGGGTAGGCGCCAGGGCGGGAACCGAACGTCCGCGCACCGCGTCACTGGCCGGAAAGCGATCACCGTGCTCCCCCTGCGTGACCCCGCCGACCGGCCGTCTGCGGGGCCCCACCCCGATCGGGGCGGGTGCGCGCATTCGGGCCTGTTCCGCTTGAGAATCGATCCGTCCACGCCCCTAGACTGTTCCCCAGCAGGTGGCCATCCGCTCGAAAGGCGTGCCCCGTGACCATCGGCAAGTCCCCCGACCGCGAGAACGCCCCGTCGTCCGCAGAGCCGAGCGACGCGGTCCAGGCGGCCGATGCCCCGAGCATCGGCCGGGTGCTGTCCGCCGCCCGGCTGGAGGCCGGACTCACGGTGGATCAGGTGAGTACGGCGACCCGCGTCCGGGTGCCGATCGTGCATGCCATCGAGGAGGACGATTTCGGCCGCTGCGGCGGCGACTTCTACGCCCGCGGGCACATCCGTGCGATCGCCCGCGAGGTCGGCGTGGACGGCGAGGCCCTGGTGGCCCGCTACGACGCCGCGCACGGCGGCTCGCCGGCCTCCAAGCGGCCCACCCAGCTGATCGAGAGCGGCCCGATCAAGGTGCCCTCCCGCGGCCGGCCGAACTGGACCGCCGCCATGGTCGCCGCGATCGTCGCGGTGGTCGCCCTGATCGGCTTCAACCTGGTGAGCGGCAAGGGCGGCCACACCGGCACCGGCTCGGCCAGCGCGCCGCTGCCCAGCGGCACCGGCACCGGCTCGATCGCCCCCGCGCCCTCGCCCTCCGTGCAGCCCCCGGCCCCCGCGCCGAGCGCCGCGGCGATCGCGGCCGTCCCGGCCGACAAGGTCACCGTGAAGCTGGTCGCCGAGGGCACCAGCTGGGTCTCGGCCATAGACGGGAACGGCAAGTCGCTGTTCCAGAACAACATCAGCGACGGCCAGGACCAGACCTTCACCGACCCCAAGCAGATCAAGCTGGTGCTCGGCAACGGCGGGGCCGTGCACGCGTACGTCAACGGCAAGGACCTCGGTCTGCTCGGCAAGGACGGGCAGGTGGTGCACGTCACGTACACCCCCGGAGACCCGCAGGCGGGCTGACCACCGGCACCGGGCGGGGCCCGCAGAAGATCGTGTTATCGAGGCGCGCGGCCTCCGGGGCGAACGGCACCGGGAGCCGCGCGTTAATCTTGGGCCTATGCCTGAACGCCGTACTGTCGCCCTTGTCACGCTCGGATGCGCCCGCAACGAGGTGGACTCCGAGGAACTCGCCGGGCGACTGGAGGCCGACGGCTGGTCGCTGGTCGACGACGCCGCCGAAGCCGACGTGGCCGTCGTCAACACCTGCGGCTTCGTCGAGGCCGCCAAGAAGGACTCCGTCGACGCCCTGCTGGAGGCCAACGACCTCAAGGGGCACGGCCGCACCCAGGCCGTCGTCGCGGTCGGCTGCATGGCCGAGCGCTACGGCAAGGAGCTCGCCGACGCGCTGCCCGAGGCCGACGGGGTCCTCGGCTTCGACGACTACGCCGACATCTCCGACCGCCTCCAGACCATCCTCTCCGGCGGCCACCACGCCCCGCACCTGCCGCGCGACCGCCGCAAGCTGCTGCCGATCAGCCCGGCCGAGCGGCAGTCCGCCGCCGAGACCGTCGCGCTGCCCGGCCACGGGCCCGCCGAGACCCCGGCCGAGCCGATCGACGACCTCCCCGAGGGCCTCGCGCCCGCCTCCGGCCCGCGCACCCTGCGCAAGCGGCTGGACGACAGCCCGGTCGCCTCGGTCAAGCTCGCCTCCGGCTGCGACCGCCGCTGCTCCTTCTGCGCCATCCCGGCCTTCCGCGGCTCGTTCATCTCCCGCCGCCCCTCCGACGTCCTGAACGAGGCCAAGTGGCTGGCCGAGCAGGGCGTCCGCGAGGTCGTCCTGGTCAGCGAGAACAACACCTCGTACGGCAAGGACCTCGGCGACATCCGCCTGCTGGAGACGCTGCTCGGCGAGATCGCGGAGATCGACGGCGTCGAGCGCGTCCGGGTGTCCTACCTGCAGCCCGCCGAGATGCGCCCCGGCCTGATCGACGCGATGACCGGCACCGCCGACGTCCTGCCCTACTTCGACCTGTCCTTCCAGCACTCGGCGCCGGCGGTCCTGCGCCGGATGCGCCGCTTCGGCTCCACCGACCAGTTCCTGGAGCTGCTGAAGACCATCCGGGACAAGGCCCCGCAGGCCGGCGCCCGCTCCAACTTCATCGTCGGCTTCCCCGGTGAGACCGAGGAGGACTTCGCCGAGCTGGAGCGCTTCGTCACGCACGCCGGGCTCGACGCGATCGGCGTCTTCGGCTACTCGGACGAGGACGGCACGGAGGCCGCGACCTACGACGGCAAGCTCGCCGAGGACGTGATCGCCGACCGGCTGGACCGGCTCAGCCGGCTCGCCGAGGAGATGACCGCGCAGCGCGCCGAGCAGCGGATCGGTACCGAGGTCGAGGTCCTGATCGAGTCGGTCGAGGAGGACGTGGTCGAGGGCCGCGCCGCCCACCAGGCCCCCGAGACGGACGGTCTGACCACCCTCACCGGCGTCGAGGACCCTCGGGTCGGCCAGTTCTGGCGGGCCAGGGTGGTGGCCAGCGAGGGCGTCGACCTGATCGCCGAGGCCCTGGAGCCGGTGCGGGTCCGGCAGGCCCCGGGAGCCGGGGAATGACCAAGGGGCCCGGCGCCCCGCCCGCGGCCCATCCGGACAGACCGGCCGCCGCGCTGCCGCCGGCGCCGGCCGTCTGGAACATCGCCAACATGCTCACGATGCTCCGGCTGCTGCTGGTGCCGGTCTTCGTGGCGCTGCTGTTCGCCGACGGCGGGCACGACCCCAAGTGGCGCTCGGTGGCCTGGGCCTCCTTCGCCATCGCGATGATCACCGACCTGTTCGACGGCGAGATCGCCCGGCGCAAGGGCCTGGTCACCGACTTCGGCAAGATCGCCGACCCGATCGCCGACAAGGCGATCATGGGCTCGGCGCTGATCGGCCTGTCGGTCCTCGGCGACCTGCCCTGGTGGGTCACCGCGGTGATCCTCGCCCGCGAGCTCGGCATCACGCTGATGCGCTTCTGGGTGATCCGCTACGGCGTCATCCCGGCCAGCCGGGGCGGCAAGCTCAAGACCCTGGCCCAGGGCATCGCGGTCGGCATGTACGTGCTGGAGCTGACCGGGTGGCTCGCCACCGCGCGGGCCGTGCTGATGGGCCTGGCGGTGCTGCTGACCGTCGGCACCGCGCTGGACTACATCGGGCAGGCGCTGCGCCTGCGCCGCGAGGGAATGGCCGCGGAGCGCGCGGACCGGTGAACGAGGGGGGCCTGGTGACGCACCACGGGACTGCGGAGCACACGACCGCGGACTACGCGCTGGCCGAGCGGGTGCACGCGGCGCTGCGCGGCGGGGGCAGCACGGTGGCCGTCGCCGAGTCGCTGACCGGCGGGCTGCTGGCGGCCGCGCTGGTCGACGTCCCCGGGGCGTCCGCGACCTTCCGGGGATCGGTGACGGCGTACGCGACCGAGCTGAAGGCCTCGGTGCTCGGGGTGGACGAGGGCCTGCTCGACGTCCACGGGCCGGTGCACCCGGTGGTGGCCCGGCAGATGGCCGAGGGCGTCCGGCGGTTGCTGGGGGCGACGTACGGGCTCGCGACGACCGGGGTGGCCGGGCCGGAGCCGCAGGATGGGCAGCCGGTGGGCACCGTACACCTGGCGCTCGCCGGTCCGGGGGGAACTCTGGTCAGTTCGCCCCGGCTGTCCGGGGGGCGTGCCACAATCCGTCACGGGGCCGTGACCGCCGCGCTGGAGCTGCTCGCCGGTCGGCTGCCGGCCTGAGCCGAAGGCACGGCCCAGGACCCCGTCCGTCCCGATCCCTGCCGACCGGGATCCGCCCGAAGTCGCGTGCGGGGACGGTGGAGCCGCAGGATCGTGTTACATCCGACAGCCTGGTTGGGCAGAAACCAGGTGGAGAACGAGTTGCGTGACGGTGGCCGGGCGGCCCGCGAGGGGTACCACGAGGGGCCCGCGGACCCGGGTACGACACCGGAACGAGGAGGGGGACAGCCTTGCAGCCCAGAGTGAACACGACCAGGGTCCCCGCACGCGAAGCGGGCAAGGCGGTACGGTGGGGGCGTGACATCTCGATCCGCAGTCCGAGGAGGGAGGCACCGATGATCCTGCTCCGTCGCCTACTGGGCGATGTACTGCGTCGGCAGCGCCAGCGCCAGGGCCGCACACTCCGCGAGGTGTCGGCGGCCGCCAGGGTTTCGCTCGGTTACCTCTCCGAGGTCGAGCGGGGACAGAAGGAGGCCTCGTCCGAGCTGCTCTCCGCCATCTGCGACGCGCTCGACGTCCGGATGTCCGAGGTCATGCGCGAGGTCAGCGACGAACTGTCGCTCGCCGAACTTGCGGCGATGGCCACCCTCTCCGAAGGTGATCTGCTGAGGCCGGTGCTCGAACCGGTACCGCTGCCCGCCCCCGGCGCCGACCGGGCGACCATGTCGCCCAAGGCCGCCGCGATGGACGTGGTCGCCGCCTGATCCGGCCTCGACTCCCGGCACGCCTGCTCGACGCAGGGCAGGGCCCGGGGCGAGCGAAGGAGGGCGGTCGTGCGGAGAGACGCGACGGCGCACGCGGTGGCCCGAATACGGCCGTTGCTGCGGCGCCTGGTGCCGTGGCCGGCCCGCTGGGTCCTGGTGGTCCTGTCGGCCGGGCTGGTCTGGTGGCTCCTGGTGGTCCGGGGGCAGCTGGCCGACGGCGCGGTGCTCGGCCTGCTCGCGGCCGGCGGCTGGGGGCTCGGTCTGATCCCGGTCCACGCCGACCGGAGCGCGACCGGACCGGTCCGCCGCGGGGCCCGCGGGGCCGTGGGCCGAACGGAGGCGCCGACGCCCCCGATCGGGTGAGAAGCGTGCGGGAAGGCCGCGGGGTCGTTGACTCCGCGGCCTTCGGCGTACCCGGGCACCGGTCCCGCGGGGTTCACGGACGCAGGCGCAGCCCGCGCGGAGTGGCGTGGAAGCCCGCCTCCTCCAGGGCCGCGCCGAGCTCCGAGCCGAGGGCGGGCTCGCCGTTGGCCCGTTCGACCGTGACGCTGCCGAGCGCGCCCTCCCGGACGGCACCGGCCAGGGCGGCGGCCGCCGACGCCCGGGTGGCCCCGTCCTCCGGCCAGGCCAGCAGGGACTTGCCGCCGCGCTCGACGTACAGGGCGAGCTCGCCGTCCACCAGCACCACCAGGGCGCCCGCCTTGCGGCCGGGCCGGTGCGCCCCGGCCTCCTTGGCGCCGGGGGCGGCCGGGGGCTCGGGCCAGGGCAGCGCGGCGCCGTAGGCGTTCGCCGGGTCGGCGGCGGCGAGCACCAGCACCTGCGGCGGCTCGGCGGCGGGGCCGGCCGGCCATTCGGTGGCCCGGGTGCGCTCCAGCCGGCCGTTGACCGACCGCAGCCGGTCGGCCGCGCCCTCCATCGCGAACTGGGCGCCGCCGAGGCCCTCGACGAAGTAGCCGCGGCGGGTGCGCCCGCGCTCCTCCATCGCGGCGAGCACCCGGTACACCCCGGCAAAGCCGCCCGGGACCCGCTCGGCCGCCACCGTGCCCCGGGTCAGCAGGCCGTGGCGGTCCAGCAGGGCCTGGGCCTGGGCGGTGGCCCGGACCGTGGGGTCGGCGGCCGGGGCGGGCAGCAGCGACCAGCGGCCGGCCACCGTCGGCGGGCCGCTGCGCAGGGCGCCGCCGGCCCGGCCGAAGGCGCGGCCGGCCCCGCCGTAGCGGCCGCGCGGGGTGGCCCTGGGGGCGCGGTGGGCGGTGGCGCCCGCCGTCCGGCCGGAGCCGAGCAGGGCGCGCAGCGGGGCGAGGGTGTCGTTGCTGACGTAGCCGGCCCAGACGAGGTCCCACAGGGCCTCGACGACCTCCGGTTCGGGGGTCTCGTCGCCGTCGGCGCGGAGCCGCTCGACCAGCTGGCGGAAGAACAGGCCGTAGCCGCCGGTGAGGGCGGTCATCAGGGCGCCGTGCAGCCGGGTGACGGCGGGCGGGACGGGCTCGGGGCGCAGCAGGTGGGCGTTCTCGGCCAGGTGGAGGCTGATCCAGCCGTCCTTGCCGGGCAGGGCGCCGGCGCCGCACCAGCCGAGCTCGCCGGCCGCCATCAGTTCGTCCAGCAGGCCGGGGGAGTAGTCGGCGAGGCGGGCCGGGAGGATCAGCTTCTCCAGGGCGGAGGCGGGCAGGGCGGTGCCCTGGAGCTGTTCGACCACCCGGAGCAGACCGTCCGGCCCGCGCAACCGGTGGCCGGCGAGGTGCTGCCACTGGGGGAGGAAGGCGGCCAGGGCGCGCGGCGGGACGGGCTCGACCTCCTGGCGCAGGGCGGCCAGGGAGCGGCGGCGCAGGCGGCGCAGGACCTCGGCGTCGCACCACTCGACGGTGGCGGTGTGGCCCTCGACGGGCCTGAATTCGCCCTGGACGAGGCGGCCGATGGCGGTGAGGCGGCGCAGGACGCCGGTGACGACGGCGGTGCCGAGGCCGAGGCGGGCGGCGGCCTCGGCGGCGGTGAACGGGCCGTGGGTGCGGGCGTGCCGGGCGAGGAGGTCGCCCAGGGGGTCCTTGACCGGTTCGGTGAAGGCTTCGGGGACGCCGACGGGCAGGGGGGTGCCGAGGGCGTCGCGCAGCCGTCCGGCGTCCTCGACGGCGGCCCAGCGCTGCTCGCCGGCGATCCGGACCTGGATGACCCGGCGGGCGGCCTCCAGCTCCAGGGCCCAGAGCGGCTCGGCGCCGCGGGCGGCGAGCTCCGCCTCGGCGAGCGGGCCGAGCAGGCGCAGCGCGTCGGCGACGCCCTCGGCGTCCTTGATCCGGCGCTCGGGGGTGAGGCGCTGGAGCTCGGCCTCCAGTTCGGCGAGCACCTGCGGGTCGAGCAGTTCGCGCAGTTCGGCCTGGCCGAGGAGTTCGGACAGCAGCCGGGAGTCGAGCGACAGGGCGGCGGCGCGGCGCTCGGCGAGCGGGGAGTCGCCCTCGTAGAGGAACTGGGCGACGTAGCCGAAGAGCAGGGAGCGGGCGAAGGGGGAGGGCTCGGGGGTGGTGACCTCGACCAGGCGGACGGCGCGGGATTCGAGGTCGCCCATCAGCTCGACCAGGCCGGGCACGTCGAAGACGTCCTGGAGGCACTCGCGGACGGCCTCCAGGACGATCGGGAACGAGCCGTACTCGGAGGCGACTTCGAGGAGCTGGGCGGCGCGCTGGCGCTGCTGCCAGAGCGGTGTGCGGCGGCCGGGGTTGCGCCGGGGGAGCAGCAGGGCGCGGCCGGCGCACTCGCGGAAGCGGGAGGCGAACAGGGCGGAGCCGCCGACCTGGTCGGTGACGAGCCGCTCGATCTCGCCGGGGTCGAAGAGGGCGGCGTCGGCGCCGACCGGGGCCTCGTCCGGGGCGCTGTCCGGGGCGGACCGCTGCGACGGGCCGGCGAAGTCGAAGTCGGGAGCGAGCAGGTCGGCGTCGGGCAGGCGGAGCACGATGCCGTCGTCGGCGTGCATGACCTGCGGGTCGAGGCCGTGCTTCTCGCGGAGCCGGGCGCCGAGGGCGAGGGCCCAGGGGGCGTGCACCTGGGCGCCGAAGGGGGAGTGGATGACGATCCGCCAGTCGCCGAGTTCGTCGCGGAAGCGCTCGACGACGATCGTGCGGTCGTCCGGGAGGTGGCCGCAGGCGGTGCGCTGTTGGGCGAGGTAGTCGAGCAGGTTCCCGGCGGCCCAGTCGTCGAGGCCGGCCCGCTTGAGGCGCTCGGTGGCGTCGGCGGGGGCGAGTGCGCCCAGCTCGCGGGTGAACGCGCCGAGGGCGCGGCCGAGTTCGAGCGGGCGGCCGAGGGTGTCGCCCTTCCAGAACGGGAGCCGGCCGGGGATTCCGGGGGCGGGCGTGACGAGGACCTTGTCGTGGGTGATGTCCTCGATCCGCCAGGACGTGGTGCCGAGGGTGAAGACGTCGCCCACGCGGGACTCGTAGACCATCTCCTCGTCCAGCTCTCCGACGCGGCCGCCGCCCTTCTTCGGGTCCGTCCCGGCGATGAAGACGCCGAACAGGCCGCGGTCGGGGATGGTGCCGCCGGAGGTGACGGCGAGGCGCTGGGCGCCGGGGCGGCCGGTGACGGTGCCGGCGACGCGGTCCCAGACCAGGCGGGGGCGCAGCTCGGCGAAGGCGTCCGAGGGGTAGCGGCCGGCGAGCATGTCGAGCACCGCGTCGAAGGCGGACTGCGGGAGGGTGGCGAACGGCGCGGCGCGGCGGACCACGGTGAGCAGGTCGTCCACCGGCCAGGTGTCCAGCGCCGTCATGGCGACGAGCTGCTGGGCGAGGACGTCCAGCGGGTTGCGCGGGACGCGCAGGGCCTCGATCCGGCCGGCCCGCATGCGTTCGGTGACCACGGCGGACTGGACGAGGTCCCCGCGGTACTTGGGGAAGAAGACGCCGGTGGAGACGGCGCCGACCTGGTGGCCGGCCCGGCCGACCCGCTGGAGGCCGGAGGCCACCGAGGGCGGGGACTCGACCTGGACGACCAGTTCGACGGCGCCCATGTCGATGCCCAGCTCCAGGCTGGAGGTGGCGACCACGGCGGGCAGCCGGCCGGCCTTCAGCTCCTCCTCGACCAGGGACCGCTGCTCCTTGGAGACCGAGCCGTGGTGGGCCCGGGCGAGGACCGGCGGGACGCCCCTGGCCGCGCCGGAGCCGCCCATCAGCTGGGCGGGGGCGTGTGCCTCGGGGGCGGCGGCGCCGGTGGCGCGCTCGTGGGCGATCTCGTTCAGCCGGTTGCACAGGCGCTCGGCGAGGCGGCGGGAGTTGGCGAAGACGATCGTCGAGCGGTGCGCCTGGACGAGGTCGACGATCCGCTCCTCGACGTGCGGCCAGATCGAGCTCTGGCGCTGTGGATCGCTGTCGGAGGAGCCGCCGGTGGCGGGGGCGGCGGGCAGGTCGTCCAGATCGGGGACGGGCACGACGACCGAGAGGTCGAACTCCTTGGCGGCGGCGGGCTGGACGACGGCGGCGCCGCGCTGCGGGCTGAGGAAGCGGGCCACCTCCTCCACCGGGCGCACGGTGGCGGACAGGCCGATCCGGCGGGCCGGGCGGTCCAGCAGCTCGTCCAGGCGCTCCAGGCTGAGCGCGAGGTGGGCGCCGCGCTTGGTGCCGGCGACCGCGTGGACCTCGTCGAGGATCACGGTGTCGATGCCGCGCAGCGCCTCCCGGGAGGCCGAGGTGAGCAGCAGGAAGAGCGACTCGGGGGTGGTGATCAGGATGTCGGGCGGGTGGGTCGCGAAGCGGCGGCGGTCGGCGGCGGGGGTGTCGCCGGAGCGGATGGCGACCTGGACGTCCGGTTCGGGCACGCCGAGCCGGACGGCGGCCTGGCGGAGCCCGGTCAGCGGGGCGCGGAGGTTGCGCTCGACGTCCACGGCGAGGGCCTTGAGCGGCGAGACGTACAGGACCCGGCAGCGGCGCTTGGTGTCGGCCGGGGGCGGGGTGCTGCTGAGCCGGTCCAGGGCGGAGAGGAACGCGGCGAGCGTCTTGCCGGAGCCGGTGGGGGCGACCACCAGGACGTCCGTCCCCCGTCCGATGGCGCGCCAGGCCTCGGCCTGGGCGGTGGTGGGCGCGGGGAAGGCGCCGGTGAACCAGGCCCGGGTGGCGGGGGCGAACCCGGCGAGCGGGTCGTCCTGCGGTTCGTCCGGCCGGTCGGCCGGCGGGGTCAGCTGCTGGGGCGCCATGCCCCCATGGTGCCGGGTGGGACCGACAACCGGGCGGGTGGCGGGGGAGCGCCGGGTGGGTGGGGCGGTGCGGTGGGCGGTGCAGCGAAAGGAGGTGTAGTTAAAGGAGCAAAAAAGACAATCCGCTCATATGGTGATGATTCCAGCCCATGATCACCCGCGCGCCCGCGGGACCGACGAGCGGAGACCGTGCGATGGCGCAGGTGAACCCGTCCGGAACAGGTCCCGTCCGCGCCCCCCGCCGCGGGGCCCGCGGGCCCGTCCGGGTCCTGCTGGCGATGCTGCTCACCGCGCTCGTGGTCGGCGGCGCCGTGCCGTACGTGTCCGGCAGCGGCCGGGTCTACCTCAGCTACCTGGTGCTGGCCGGACGGGACGACGCCGCCGGCGCGGCCCTGGCCGGGGCCGAGGCCCGCGCGGCGGGCGGGCAGGTCGTCCAGGAGTACCCGCAGATCGGGGCCGTACTGGCGTACGCCCCCGGCGGCTTCGCGGACGAGGTGCGGGCCAGGCCCGGGATCGCCGCCGTCGGGGCCACCCGCACCGCGCCGGTGGTCGGCCCGCCGCGCCCGCTGGACGGCGCCGGGGACTTCGCGGCCGGCACCGAACGCGCCGGGCGCAGCAGCGCGGACCGGTCGGGCGGGGCGGAGCGCTCCGGCGGGACCGACACCGCAGAACTGTCCGAGCGGCAGGAGGACACCACCCTCACGGTGCCCGACCCCGCCGAGCACGACGGCTGGAACCTCACCATGCTCGGCGCCCCCGGCGCCGGGGGCGGCGACGCGACCGCCGCGCCGGCCGGGCCCGCCGGGCCGGCGCCGGAGGCGCTGCACAAGGTGCTCGTCGCGGTGCTCGACTCCGGCGTCGACGACACCCACCCCGACCTCAGGACCGCCGTCGACCCCAAGGCCTCCGCCTCGTGCGCCGACGGGCGCCCCGACCCGCGCACCGGCTCCTGGCGGCCCGACCCCGGGGTCGGCGAGAGCGGGCACGGCACCCACGTCGCCGGGATCGTCGGCGCCGTCCGGGACGGCCGGGGCGTCACCGGGGTCGCGCCGGGCGTGCGGATCGCCGCCGTCCGGCTGCTCGGGCCGCTGGGCCAGTACTACGCGGAGAACATCGTCTGCGGCATGCTGTGGGCCGCCGACCACGGCGCCAGGGCGATCAACAACAGCTACTTCGCCGACCCGTGGAAGTACAACTGCCCGGAGGACCGCGACCAGGCCGCGCTGATCGCCGCCGTCGGCCGGGCCGCGGCCTACGCCCAGCGCAAGGGCGCCGTCGTCGTCGCCTCGGCGGGCAACGACGGGCAGGACCTCGGCGCGGCCAGGACGGACGAGCGCAGTCCGAACGACCGGGTCTCCGGCCCGGCGCAGTCCCGCCACCTTGGTACCGAATGCGTCAGGCTGCCCGGCGAGCTGCCCGGCGTCGTCACCGTCACCGCCGTCAACCGGGACGGCCGCCCCTCCGCGTACTCCAACTACGGGCGCGGCAGGGTCTCGCTGGCCGCGCCCGGCGGGGACCCGGACGGCGGGCCGCAGGGCGCGATCGTCTCCGACTGGCCCGGCGGGCAGTACGCGGCGCTGGCCGGCACCTCGATGGCGGCCGCGCACGTGACGGGTGCGGTCGCGGTGGCCGCCGCGCTCCACCCGGACTACGGCTCGGCCGGACTCGCCGCCCTGCTGGCCACCACGGCCGCGGCCGCCTGCCCGCCGGGGCCGTACGCGTGCGGGGACCGGCAGTACTTCGGCGCGGGGTTGCTGGCGCTGCCGCGGTAGCGCTCCTCCCGCGGACCGGGCGGCGCCCGTCGCGGCCCGGGCGGTGCCCGTCGCGGCCCGGAAAAGCGGGTGACGGACGAGCGCCGGCGGGCGAGGATCGGGGCATGACCGCATTCCTCGCCACCGAACGGCTCGTGCTGCGCCGCTTCACCGCCGCGGACACGGACCACCTGGTCGAGCTGGACGGCGATCCCGAGGTGATGCGCCACCTCACCGGCGGCCGGCCGACGCCGCGGGAGGTCGTGGAGGGCGAGCTGCTGCCGCTCTACCTCGCGCACTACGAGCGCTACGGGGACCTGGGCTGGTGGGCTGCGGAGGAGCGGGCGGGCGGGGCCTTCCTGGGCTGGTTCGAGTTCCGGCCGACGGTGGCGGGCGAGCGCGGCGAGGTCGAGCTCGGGTACCGGCTGCGCCGGGCCGCCTGGGGGCGCGGGTACGCGACCGAGGGCGCGCGGGCGCTGGTCCGCCGCGGTTTCACCGGACTCGGCGTGGAGCGGGTGGTGGCGTACACGATGACGGTCAACGCGGGCTCCCGGCGGGTGATGGAGAAGAGCGGCCTCTCGTACGTCCGGACCTTCCACGAGGACCACCCGGAGGCCATCCCCGGCAGCGAGCACGGCGAGGTCGAGTACGCCCTGGAGCGGGCGCGGTGGCGGGGCTGACGCGCCCGGGGGCTCCGGCGGCCGGTCCGGGATACTGGACGGCATGAGGCTGACGGAGTTCTGGCGACGGATGTACGAGCACTTCGGGGAGACGTACGCGGAGTCCTTCGCCTCCGACCACGTGATGAGCGAGCTCGGCGGCCGGACGGTCCGGCAGGCGCTGGACGCGGGCTGGGAGGCCAAGGACGTCTGGCGGGCGGTCTGCGAGACCCAGGGGGTCTCCGCGCTGCTCCGCTGAGCGGCTCCGCCGTCCCCCGGACGACGGCCGGATGTCGCCGAACCGGCCTCCGCCGCCGGGCCGATGGGACAGACTGTCCCGGTGACAAGTGACACAGAACACCAGAATTCGGACAGGCCGGCCGAGGTGCCGGCCGAGACGTCGGCCAAGGCGGCGGACGGGGGCGGCGGGCTCTGGGGCGGCGGGATGCCGCGCTGGCTGCCCAGGGCGATGGTGCTCGCGTTCGTCCTGCTCGGCCTGTTCCAGCTCGCGGACTGGGCGTTCCGCCAGCTCATCGACCTCTTCGTGATGCTCCTGGTGGCCTTCTTCCTGTCGCTCGCGCTGGAGCCGGCCGTCGACCGGATGGCCGCCCGCGGGGTGCGTCGGGGCGTCGGGACGTTCCTGGTGTTCGTCGCGGTCGCGGTCGCCGTCCTCGGGTTCCTGGCGGCGCTCGGCACGCTGCTGGTGGACCAGGTCGCGAAGATCGCGGGGGACCTGCCGCACCTGGTCGACAACCTGATCACGTGGTTCAACGGGACGTTCCACCAGGACGTCTCGCTGGGCGAGTTGCAGAAGAAGCTGCTCAAGGACTCCGGCACGATCGAGGGTTACGCCCAGCAGGCCGCCGACAACGTCTGGGGCCTGTCCTCCACCGTGATCGGCGGCCTCTTCCAGGCCTTCACGGTCGGACTGTTCACCTTCTACTTCACCGCCGAGGGCCCGAGGGTCCGGCGGACGGTCTGCTCGCTGCTGCCGCCCGCCAAGCAGGGCGAGGTGCTGCGGGCCTGGGAGATCGCGCTCGCCAAGACCGGTGGGTACCTGTACTCGCGCGCGCTGCTCGCGGTGGTGTCGGCCGCCGGGCACTGGGTGATGTTCGCGCTGCTGGACCTGCCGTACGCGGCCGCGCTGGCGATCTGGGTCGGCGTCATGTCGCAGTTCGTGCCGACCATCGGGACGTACCTCGCGGGCGCGCTGCCGGTGCTGGTGGCGCTCACCGTGGAACCGGTGGACGCGCTGTGGGTGCTGGTGTTCACGGTGGTGTACCAGCAGGTCGAGAACTACCTGCTGCACCCGAGGATCACCGCGAGGACGGTGGACGTGCACCCGGCGGTGGCGTTCGGGGCGGTGATCGCGGGCGCGGCGTTGCTGGGGGCGGTCGGCGCGCTGATCGCCATCCCGGCGGCGGCCACGCTGCAGGGCTTCGTCGGGACGTACGTGCGGCGCTACGAGGTGGCGACCGACCCGCGGATCGACCGCGGCGAGCAGCGGCGGGCCCGGCGCGAGCTGCGCCGGGAGGCGGCGCGCCGGCTGCGGCGGATGGTCGGCGGCGGGTCGGACGAGGCGGGCTGAGCCGGACCGGCCCGTCCGGAGCCCCGTGGAATCGAACGGAATCGAACGGGGCTGAATCCGTTCCGGTCGCACCGGGAGGGGCGGGCGGGGTTCGGTGCGCGCCCCCGGTGGCGTGCGACGCTTGAATCGAACAGATGTTCTTTGTACTCTCCGGCGAGGAGTTTTCCACAGGCGGAGCCCGGTCGGGCTCGTTTGTCAGTGGGACGCGCTAGCGTCGAGGACGATGAAGCGCACAGCACAGAACCCGAAGGAAAAGGCCATGGCAGGTACGGACCGCGAGAAGGCCCTAGAGACCGCACTCGCCCAGATCGAGCGACAGTTCGGCAAGGGCTCGGTGATGCGCCTCGGCGAGAAGGCCAACGAGCCGATCGACGTGATCTCCACCGGGTCCACCGCCCTGGACGTCGCCCTCGGGGTCGGTGGCATCCCCCGAGGCCGGGTGGTCGAGATCTACGGCCCCGAGTCCTCCGGAAAGACCACCCTGACGCTGCACCTGGCGGCCAACGCCCAGCGGGCCGGCGGCACGGTCGCGTTCGTCGACGCGGAGCACGCGCTCGACCCGGATTACGCCAAGAAGCTCGGCGTGGACACCGACGCCCTGCTGGTCAGCCAGCCGGACACCGGTGAGCAGGCCCTGGAGATCACCGACATGCTGATCCGCTCCGGCGCGATCGACCTGGTGATCATCGACTCGGTCGCCGCGCTCGTCCCGCGCGCCGAGATCGAGGGCGAGATGGGCGACTCGCACGTCGGTCTGCAGGCCCGTCTGATGAGCCAGGCGCTGCGCAAGATCGCCGGTGCGCTGAACCAGTCGAACACCACCGCCGTGTTCATCAACCAGCTCCGCGAGAAGATCGGCGTCATGTTCGGCTCGCCGGAGACCACGACCGGTGGCCGCGCGCTGAAGTTCTACGCCTCCGTCCGCCTCGACATCCGCCGGATCGAGACCCTGAAGGACGGCACCGAGGCGGTGGGCAACCGCACCCGCGTCAAGGTGGTCAAGAACAAGGTCGCCGCGCCGTTCAAGCAGGCCGAGTTCGACATCCTCTACGGCGTCGGCATCAGCCGCGAGGGCGGCCTGATCGACATGGGCGTCGAGCACGGCTTCATCCGCAAGTCGGGCGCCTGGTACACCTACGAGGGCGACCAGCTCGGCCAGGGCAAGGAGAACGCCCGCAACTTCCTGCGGGACAACCCGCAGCTCGCCGACGAGATCGAGCGGAAGATCAAGGGCAAGCTCGGCATCGGCCCGAAGGTCGAGGAGCCCGCCGAGGGCGCGGCCGACACCGCCGCCGCGGACGGCGCCGCCAAGCCGATCACCGCGGCCGCCGCCAAGACGGCCGCGGCGAAGAAGACGGCGGCGGCCGCCAAGGCCTGAGCCGTTGATGCAGCACGACGAGGTGGGCGGCGCCGGCCCGGCGTCGCCGGACGACGACCACGGGCCGCCGGACTGGTTCGCCGCCGTGGCGGAAGAGCCCGGTCCGGAGCCGTCGGCGACCGGCCCGGTCCGGCCGCGGCGCCGTCGGGAGCCGCGTTCGGCGGCGCGAGGGGCATCCGGCGCTGAGCCGGAGTTCGACCGGGCGCCGGTCCGGGCGGTGCGCGGCGCGGCGCCCGGACCGGGTCCGGCGGAGGGGCTGTCCGACGGGCTCGGGCTGGTCTCCGCCTCCGAGCTGCCCACCGGCCGGCGGCGCCGTCGCTCGGCGCTGGCCGAGGACGCCGACGGGTACGGGGAGCACGCGGACCGCGCGGAACCGGCGGACTACCGGGAGGCGGCCGGTCACGGGGGTGCGGCCGCCTCCGCCCCACGCGGGCGGACGAGCACACGGGCGGGTGGCCGGTCGGTTGGGCGCCGACGCACCGAGCCGGACGCCGAGCAGGCCCGGCCGCGCGAGCCGAAGCGGGCCCGGGCCGAGGAGCACGCCGATCCCGAGAGCCGCGCCCGCGACATCTGCCTGCGGCTGCTCACCGGCACCGCCAAGAGCCGCAAGCAGCTCGCCGACGCCCTGCGCAAGCGGGAGATCCCGGAGGACGTCGCCGACCAGGTGCTCACCCGGCTCGAAGAGGTCGGGCTGATCGACGACGCGGCCTTCGCCGCGGCGTGGGTGGAGTCCCGGCACGCCGTCCGGGGCCTGTCGCGGCGGGCGCTCGCCCAGGAGCTGCGGACCAAGGGCGTGGCCGCCGACCTGGTCGAGCAGGCCGTGGCCCAGCTCGACTATGACGACGAGACGGAGGCCGCCCGGGCCCTCGTCGACCGCAAGCTCCGCAGCACCCGCGGGCTGGAGCCGCAGGCCCGGATGCGGCGGCTGGTCGGCGTGCTGGCCCGGCGCGGCTACTCCGAGGGGCTGGCCTTCCGAGTGGTGCGCGCGGCCATCGAGGAAGAGGACGCGGAAGCCGACGACTGAGCTGCCTCGGGGGCCCGGCGCACCGCATCGAACCGGAGGACGCGCACCGGGCGTGGTGACCGAGGGGAGCGGGTGCCGGTGCAGCCGCGAGGAGATCGAGCAGGGCTGCGTGCGGGTCGGCGAGGACGTGCTGTCGGCCGTCCGGGGCGGCGGGAGCACCCCGAACTCGTGCGCACCCCGGGGGCGTTGCGCTACCGGGTCTCGTAGCGGCGGAACGTGCAGGCCGGGCGCGAGGTGCGCGTCATGGTGCGGCCGGAGGCGGTGGACGACCTCGGGGCCGGGCTGATCGCCCGGGAGGTCGCCCGGCGGGTGTCCGAGGAGCTGACCCACCCGGGGCGGATCCGGGTGACGGTGGTCCGGGAGAGCCGGGTCACCGAGGTGGCACGGCAGAGGGGTCGAGCCGCTCGGGGACGGCCTCCGGGGCCGGCTCGGGTTCGGGCTCGGCCGCGCCGGTGAGCGGTGCCGGGCCGCCCCGGGCCCGGTCGGCGAGCGCCAGCAGGTCCTCGGCGGCGGCGCCCTGGGTGACGCCGACGAGGTGCCCGTCCGGCCGGATCAGCAGCACGGTGTGCGGGCCGGCGTCCGGGTACTCCTCGGCGACGAGCACCTCGGCCGGGACAGGCAGGGCGTTCGCGACCTCGGCGAGCCGGGGCATCAGCCCGGCGCCCAGCCAGTGCTCGGCGGACCAGACGGCGGTGCCGGGGGCCACGAGCAGCAGCAGGAAGGTCGAGCCGAGCCGGGCGTGGAGGTGGTCGGGGCTGCCGTCGGCGGAGAGCACCGGGAGGTCGGGCACGAGCACGCCGGGGGCGGTGGCGGGCAGCAGCTCGCTGAGCGAGGTGGTGGTGCGCGCGCCGCGCTGGACCGGCACCCGGCCGGGGACGCCCGAGGGCGCCGCCGGGTAGGCGGGCGCGCCGCCGAAGCGGCCGGTGCCGAGCTGGCCGTCGGCGAGCAGCGGCGCGTGCTTGCGGAAGCCGCCGACGAGCAGCGAGCGCCGGGTCTGCTGCCAGCCGCGCAGCGGGCGCAGCAGCGGCATGGACTGGTCGACGGCGCGCAGCCGGGCGCCGACGGCGCCGCGGCGCTCGGCCTCGTAGCCGTCCAGGAGGGAGCCGCCGGGCTGGGGGCCGCCGGAGTGGAGGTGCCAGGCGAGGGCGAGCCGCCAGGCGAGGTTGTCGGCGTCGCGCAGCCCGTCGGCGAGGTTCTGCATGCCGAGGGCGCCGTGCAGGTGGGCGGCGTCGCCGGCGAGGAAGCAGCGGCCGCTGCGGAAGCGGGCGGCGAGGCGCTGCTGGGCGGTGTGGTCGGCGGCGGCGAGCAGCTCGAAGCGGGGGAGTTCGCCGCACCAGCCCGTGAGGCTCGCGGTGACGCGGTTGAGCAGGGTGTCGCCGGTGACGACGCCGGGCCAGGTGGCGTGCGGGTCGACCTGCTCGGTGGCGGCCGGGCGGCCGGGCGGCAGGCGCCAGTCGAGCCGCCAGACGCCGTCCGGCAGGGGGCGGGCGGAGGCCTCGCGGTCGCCGCGCCACGGCGGCTCGCGGTGCAGCCGGGCGCCGTCGAAGGGCAGGTCGACCCGGACGGTGGCGATGGCGTTGCGGTCGACGGCCGGGCGGCCGGGGAAGCGGATCTTCAGGAGCTTGCGGATCGTGGAGCGCGCGCCGTCGCAGCCGACCAGGTGGCTGCCGCGCCACCAGGTGCTGGAGCCGTCCTGGGTGCCGTGGGTGCGGACGCTGACGCCGTCGCGGTCCTGGACGAGCTCGGTGACGCGGCTGAGCGGGACGAGTCTGACCAGCGGGGTGCCCGTGAGGGCGTCGCGCAGGCCGCGCTGGAGGCGGTGCTGCGGCAGGTGGAAGGCGGGCGAGTCGGTGAGGTCGATCCGCAGCACCTCCTGGCGGCGCCGCCAGATGGCGAAGGAGTCCCAGAGGGCGGAGTCGGAGACGGCCCGGGGGTAGCCGATCCGGGTGAGGAAGGCGGTGGAGTCGGCCCCGAGGACGACGCTGCGCGGGCCCTCGGGGCAGAGCCCGGAGCCCTCGTCCAGGACGACGGTCGGCACCTCGTGCCGGGCGAGCGCGAGGGCCAGGGCCAGACCGACCGGTCCGGCCCCGACCACGATCACCGGGTCCATGCCGGGCCCTCCGGGCGGGGGTGGACCGTTCGGGCCCGGAAGGCCGGGCATGGGCAGGCCGTCAGGCTGGCGTCATATGCCGCGTGGAAGCTCCCGGGAGGTGTCACGAAGAGCAATGCAACAGTTCACCTGCGTGTCCGTCAAGCAGCAGCCGAAGTGCGCCGGTTCGCGCCGCGACGGCCGCGTGCTTCGATCCACCGGGCGAGCGCGGTGAGCAACAGGCACATCGCGACGTAGATCGGACCGATCACCAGGACCACCGGGATGTAGGGGAAGCCCGCGGCGTTCATCGGCTGGCTCGCGATCGCCTTACCGACGAACAGCAGCTCGTGGTAGGTGATGACGAAGCCGAGCGAGGTGTCCTTCAGGGTGACGACCAGCTGGCCGATCATCGTCGGCAGCATCGAGCGGACCGCCTGCGGCACCAGGATGCCGGCCATCACCTGGGTCTTGCGCATCCCGAGGGCGTACGCCGCCTCGGACTGGCCCCGGGGGACGGCGTTGACGCCGCTGCGGATGATCTCGGCCTGGACCGCGCCGTTGTAGAGGGTGAGGCCGAGCACCAGCGCCCACATCGGGTCCTTGGCGAAGAACGCGTAGTAGAGCGCGACGATGAGGATCAGCAGCGGCATCGCCCGGAAGAACTGGACGATCGCGGTGCACACCCAGCGCACCGGCTTGTGGTCGGACAGCCGCCCGGCGGCGAGCAGCGAGCCGAGGGTGAGCGAGAACAGCGCCGCCAGGCCGAAGGCCTCCAGGGTGGAGAGCAGGCCGTCCAGGATCCGCTGCTGGATGGTGTTGTACTGGAAGACGTCCCAGAGCCCGGCGTCGAACTGGCCGCTGTCGGACAGCGCCGTGACGGCGTACCAGAGCAGGCCGGCGATCGCGACGAACGCCAGCACGCCGAACAGCCGGTACCGCGTGCGGGCCTTCGGACCGGGGGCGTCGTACAGGACGCTGGCGGTCGAGCCGCGGGTGAAGGGGCTGTTCATCGGGCCACCGCCAGTCGGGACTCCAGGATGCGGAACAGGGTGGCGATCACGGCGCTGATCACCAGGTAGGCGCAGGCCACCCAGAAGAAGATCGAGAAGATCGAGTAGCCGCGCTCGGAGAAGGTCTGCTGCGCGCTGTACAGCTCGCCGACGCTGAACGCGCCGGCGATCGCCGAGTTCCTCGGCAGGGCGATGAACACGCTGCTCATCGGGGCCAGCACGGTCCGGGCGGCCTGCGGCAGGACGACCAGGGTGAGCGTCTGGCCGAAGGTCATGCCGAGGCTGCGGGCGGCCTCGGCCTGGCCGAGCGGCACGGTGTTGATGCCCGAGCGCAGCACCTCGCAGACGAACGAGGCGGTGTACCCGCCGAGCGCCAGCGTCGCGAAGGTGAGGTGCTCGAAGTGCACGTCGAGCGCGGGCAGTCCGAACTCGACGGCGAAGAACAGCAGGGTCAGCGGGGTGTTGCGGAAGATCGTCACCCAGCCGGTGCCGAAGGCGCGCAGCACCGGGACCGGGGAGACCCGGAAGGCCGCCAGCAGGGTGCCCAGCAGCAGGGCGAGCAGCGCGCTGAGGGCGCTCAGCTCGATCGTCTGCAGGAAGCCGTCGCGGAACAGCGTGAAGTTGCCGTCCTCGAACAGGAAACCCATCCGGCGGCCCTCCTCTCAGGAGCGGTAAGGAATCGGGCGGGTGGATCAGTAGCGCTCGAGGGCCGGCGGGGTGGGCGCCGCGGAGCCGGAGAGGCCGAGGGTCGCGTCGTACGCCTTCTTCCAGTCGCCGTTGTCCTGGTGCGCCTTGATGGAGTCGTTGATGGCGTTGCGCAGGGCCGCGTCGTCCTTGTTGAGGCCGACGCCGTACTTCTCCTGGGTGAACGGCTGGCCGACCACCTTGAGCTTGGGGCTGTACTTGGAGGCGTAGCCCTTGAGGATCGCGTCGTCGGTGGTGACGGCGTCGACCTCGCCGGACAGCAGCTTCTCGACGCAGGCCGAGTAGGTGTCGAACTGCGTGATCTTCGGGTTGTACTGCTGGATGTTCTTGATGGACGTCGAGCCGGTGGCGGTGCAGACGTTCTTGCCCGTGACCGCGTCCTTGCCGGTGATTTCCTTGTTGTCGGCCTTCACCAGCAGGTCCTGGCCGGCGATGTAGTACGGGCCGGCGAAGGAGACCGACTTCTTGCGCTCGTCGTTGATGCTGTAGGTGCCGACGTAGAAGTCGATCTGGCCCTTGGCGATGGCGGGCTCGCGCTGCGAGGAGACCAGCGTCTGCCACTTGATCTGCTGCGGGGTGAAGCCGAGGTCGGCGGCGACCATCTTGGCGATCTCGATGTCGAAGCCGCTGCGGTCGCCGCTGGCGACGTCCTCCCAGCCGAGGAACGGCTGGTCGGCCTTGGCGCCGATGATCAGCTGGCCGCGCTTGTGGGCCTCGGCGAGCACCGCCGAGTCGATCTTGACGTCGGTCTTGACCGTGTAGGTCGGCAGCGCGGGGGCGCCGCTGGGGGTGGCGGCGGCGTCGGGCGAGCCGTCCTTGCCGCACGCGGCGGTGGCGGTGAGCGCGACGGCACAGAGCGCGACGGCGAGGGTGCGACGAGTCCTCATGAGGGTTGTTCTCCTGGGGGCTGGGCCACGGGGTCAACCGGGCTCTGGCGTCTGGAAGTTGTGCGCAGGGGCGGGCCGGCCGGCGCCGTTGGCGGGCCGGCCTTCCGGGGGAGGCGGAGCGTCAGTGGTGCAGGATCTTGGAGAGGAAGTCCTTGGCGCGCTCGGAGCGCGGTGCGGTGAAGAAGGCGTCCGGCGTGTTCTGCTCGACGATCTTGCCGTCGGCCATGAACAGCACCCGGTTCGCGGCGGAGCGGGCGAAGCCCATCTCGTGGGTGACCACGACCATCGTCATGCCGTCGGCGGCCAGCTGGCGCATGACCTCCAGCACCTCGTTGACCATCTCCGGGTCGAGGGCCGAGGTGGGCTCGTCGAAGAGCATCACCTTCGGCTTCATGGCCAGCGCGCGGGCGATCGCCACGCGCTGCTGCTGGCCGCCGGACAGCTGGGCCGGGTACTTGTCCGCCTGCGCGCCGACGCCGACGCGCTCCAGCAGCTCCCGGGCCGTCTTCTCGGCCTGCGGGCGCGCCACCTTGCGCACCTTGACCTGGCCCATGACCACGTTCTCCAGCACGGTCTTGTGGGCGAACAGGTTGAAGCTCTGGAACACCATGCCGACCTCGGCGCGCAGCCGGGCCAGCTCCTTGCCCTCGGCGGGCAGCGGGCGGCCGTCGATGGTGATGGTGCCGGAGTCGATGGTCTCCAGCCGGTTGATCGTCCGGCAGAGCGTGGACTTGCCCGATCCGGAGGGCCCGATCAGCACCACGACCTCGCCCTGGGTGATCCGCAGGTCGATGCCCTGGAGCACGTGGAGGGCGCCGTAGTGCTTGTTCACGCCGTCCAGCACGACCAGCGGAGCGGCTGCGGACTTCGAGTCCATGATCGGATTCCCGGTCATCGCGCCTGCTCTCTCGTTCGGCCCGCGCGAAGTCTGAACTCCCTTGGGCTGCAATGGTGGTACGAAATCCGGGGGCCGCAGCCGGCGGAGCCGCAGCCCCCGGTGGGCCGACCATAGGAGCCGTGACGATGCCTCGTCAGCCGATCTGAGCGGAACTTGAGCATCACGAAACGGCCACACGGCGCTCGCAAGCTGTTCGTCCGGCCGCGATCGGGGCACGGTTGACGTGGACGGCGCCCGCGCGGTGCGTCCCGCGGGGCCCCGCCGCGCGGCCGAACCTGGCGTCCGGCGGCCCGCTGGCCCATACTGCGCAGGACCGGGACCGACCGAGCGGCCCCGGTGATCACCGCCCGGGGGAGTCCCCGGGGCCCCTGGAGACGTCGGGGAACGGGGAAGGAGGAGACATGCGACTACTGCTCGTCGAGGACGACGAACGCGTGGCCGCCGCGCTGGTCGCGGTGCTGGGACGGCACGGGTTCCAGGTCCGGCACGCCCGCAGCGGGCACGAGGCCCTGGACGCGCTGGTGCCGGACGGCAACGAGCCGTACCGGGTGGTGTTGCTCGACCTCGGGCTGCCCGACCGCGACGGCTTCGAGGTGTGCAGCCGGATCCGGGCCGGCAGCGGCGTTCCGGTGATCATGGTCACCGCCCGGGCCGACATCCGCTCCCGGATCCACGGCCTCAACCTCGGCGCCGACGACTACGTCACCAAGCCGTACGACATGGGCGAACTGCTCGCCCGCATCCACGCCGTCGCCCGCCGCGGCGCCGCGCCCTCCGCCGCCTCGCCAGCCGCGCCCGACGCGGTCCCGCAGCAGCGCGGTCCGCTGGAGTCCCGCGGCATACGGATCGACCGGGAGCGCCGCCGGGTCAGCGTGGACGGCCGCGACGTGCCGCTCACCCGCAAGGAGTTCGACCTGCTCGCGCTGCTCGCCCAGAGCCCCGGCGTGGTCTACCGCCGCGAGCAGATCTTCAGCGAGGTGTGGCGCAGCGGCTGGGAGGGCAACGGCCGCACGCTGGAGGTCCACATCGGCTCGCTGCGCAACAAGCTCGCCCTGCCCGGCCTGGTCGAGGCCGTGCGCGGCGTCGGCTACCGGCTGATCCCCGAGTGCCCGGCGGCCGCCCCGGACGCGCCCCCGGCCGGCGCGGAGCACTGACCGTACGTGCGTAATCGCCTGCTCGGCATCCTGCTCGCCCTGATGGTCTGCGTCCTGGCCGCCCTCGGGCTGCCGCTCGCGGCGGCGGTCGCGGCGGCCCAGCAGACCAAGGTGGTCGTCGACCGGCTCGACGACGCCGCCCGCTTCGCCCAGGACCTGCCCACCTCCGGCACCTCGGACGCGGCGCGCAAGGGCGACCCGGGGCCCGCCCCCGGCGACCTCAGCCGGCGCAACGCGATCGACGCCGAGGTCGCCCGCTACTACGACCTGTACGGCGTGCGCCTCGGCATCTTCCAGCGCGACGGCGTCCCGATCGCCGCCGCGCCGAAGAACTGGACGGTGCCCTCCGGCGGCTCCGGCGCCCAGGCCTTCCAGGAGGCGCTGGACGGGCGGCGCAGCCACAACCCGCCCCAGGTCTGGCCGTGGACCGGTGACCGCACGGTCATCGTCGCAGCCCCGGTGGTGCGCGACGGCGACGTCGTCGCCGTGGTGCTCAGCGAGTCGCCGACCGGGGCGCTGCGCACCCGGATCCTGCACAGCTGGCTGGTGATCGGGGCCGGCGAGGCCGCCGCGATGATCGTCGCCGTGCTGCTCGCCGTCCGGCTCACCGAGTGGGTGCTGCGCCCGGTGCGCACCCTGGACCGGGCCACCCACGACATCGCCACCGGCCGGATGAACGCCCGGGTCGCCCCCGGCGGCGGCCCGCCCGAACTGCAGCGGCTGGCGCACTCGTTCAACGAGATGGCCGACCACGTCGTGCTCGCCCTGGACCAGCAGAAGGCCTTCGTCGCGGACGCCTCCCACCAACTGCGCAACCCGCTGGCCGCGCTGCTGCTGCGGGTCGAGGTGCTCGGCCTGGAACTGCCCGAGGGGCACGAGGAGGAGCTGGGCGTCGTCCGCGAGGAGGGCGCCCGGCTGGCCCGGGTGCTGGACGACCTGCTCGGCCTCGCCACCGCCGAGCACGCCCGCCCCGAACCCGAGCCGACCGACCTCGCCGCGCTCACCCTCGCCCGGGTCGACGCCTGGCGGACGGTGGCCGTGCAGCGCGGCATCGAGCTGCGCTGGGACGGCCCGGCGCTCGCGCTCGGCATGGCCGACCCGATCGGCTTCGGCTCGGCGCTGGACGCGGTCCTGGACAACGCGCTCAAGTTCTCCCCGGAGGGCAGCCGGGTGCGGCTGCGGGTCGCGGTGCGGCGCGACGAGGTCGCGGTGACGGTCAGCGACGCCGGGCCGGGCCTCACCGAGGAGGAGGTCTCCCGGGCGGGCGACCGGTTCTGGCGCAGCCCGCGGCACCAGAACGTGGACGGCTCCGGGCTCGGCCTGTCGATCGCCCGCACCCTGCTGCTGGCGGGCGGCGGTTCGCTCGGCTTCGCCCCGGTCAAGCCGACCGGGCTCGCGGTGACCCTGGCCGTGCCCCGCCCGGGGAAGCAGTAGTCGGGGAAGCAGTGGTCGCGGACGCGCCAGGTCAGGGCTTGACCGAGCGGTAGTAGCGCATCGCGCCCTCGTGGAGGGGGAGCGGGTCGGTGTACACGGCGGTGCGCAGGTCGACCAGCTGGGCGGCGTGGACCTGGGCGCCGATCTGGTCGCGGCTGTCGATCACCGCCTCGGTCATGCCCTGGACCAGGCCGGGGTCGACGTCGTCCCGGGTGATCAGCAGGTTGGGCACCGCCACGGTGGCGACGGCGTCCTGCGGCTCGGCGTTCGGGTAGGTGCCCTTGGGCATGGTGGCCGCCCGGTAGGCGTCGGTGCCGCCGCCCTCGGCCTTGTGGAGCTGCTCGGACAGGTCGGCCAGCGGGACGATCCTGATCCGGACGTGGTCGGAGAGGTCGGTCAGCGCGCTGGTGGGCAGGCCGCCGGACCAGAAGAAGGCGTCCACCCTGCCCTCGCGCAGGTCGTCGGCGGCGTCGCCGACCCCGTCCGGCACGCCCTTGATGTCCCGGTCCGGGTCCAGGCCGGCGGCGGTCAGCAGCCGCCTGGTCACCAGGTTCACCCCGGACTGCGGCAGGCCCACGCCCACCCGCAGGCCCTTGAGGTCGGCGGTGCGCTGGACCGGCGAGGAGGCCGGGACGATCAGCTGGAGGTAGTCGTCGTAGAGCCGGGCGATCGCCCGCAGCCGGTCCTTGCCGGGCCCCTGGTAGTCGGCGACGGCGTCGGCCGTCGCTATGGCGAACTGGTCCCGGCCGTCGGCCACCCGCTTCAGGTTCTCGACCGAGCCGTCGGTGTTGTCCAGCGCCAGCCGTACCCCGGGCATCGACTTGGCGACGTGCGCCTGCAGCAGCTGCCCGTACCGGTCGTAGACCCCGCGCTGCACGCCCGTCGCGAAGTGCGTCTCCCCGCGCGGGTAGCCGGGCGAGCGGCCCGCCGAGAGCCACCACCCGCCGAGTCCCGCCAGCAGCAGGGCCAGTACCAGGACCGTCCGCCACAGCGGGCTTCGGGCGGCCGCGCGGAGCACGGCGCCCGGACGTGAGGGAACGGTGGGGGTCATGCAGGGATAGTGCCAGGCGCCCCGGCAGAACGGGAGGGGCCGCGGGGCCGCCGTCCGTGAAAAAGCCCTTCACGCGTGCCCGTACCCTGGTCTGGTGAGCGGTGAGAGCGGATTGAAGAGCTACAAGGTCGTCACGCACGGCTGTCAGATGAACGTCCACGACTCCGAGCGCCTGTCCGGGCTGCTGGAGGAGGCGGGCTACGTCAAGGCCGGGCCCGAGGGCGACCCGGACCTGGTGGTGTTCAACACCTGCGCGGTGCGCGAGAACGCCGACAACAAGCTGTACGGCAACCTCGGACAGCTCGCGCCGGCCAAGGGCCGCAACCAGGGCATGCAGATCGCCGTCGGCGGCTGCCTCGCGCAGAAGGACCGCGACACCATCGTCCAGCGCGCCCCCTGGGTCGACGTGGTGTTCGGCACCCACAACATCGGCCACCTGCCGGCGCTCCTGGAGCGGGCCGCGGTCGAGAAGAAGGCCCAGGTCGAGATCCTGGAGTCGCTGGAGACCTTCCCCTCCACGCTGCCCACCCGCCGCGAGTCCGCCTACGCCGCCTGGGTCTCGATCTCGGTCGGCTGCAACAACACCTGCACCTTCTGCATCGTGCCCGCGCTGCGCGGCAAGGAGGAGGACCGCCGCCCCGGCGACGTCCTCGCCGAGATCGAGGCGCTGGTGGACGAGGGCGTCATCGAGGTGACCCTGCTCGGCCAGAACGTCAACGCCTACGGCTCCGACCTGGGCGACCGCGAGGCCTTCTCCAAGCTGCTGCGCGCCGCCGGCCAGGTCGAGGGCCTGGAGCGGATCCGCTTCACCTCCCCGCACCCGCGCGACTTCACCGACGACGTCATCGCCGCGATGGCCGAGACGCCGAACGTGATGCACCAGCTGCACATGCCGCTGCAGTCCGGCTCGGACCGCGTCCTCAAGGCGATGCGCCGCTCGTACCGGCAGGACCGTTTCCTCGGGATCATCCGCAAGGTCCGCGAGGCCATGCCGGACGCGGCCATCTCCACCGACATCATCGTGGGCTTCCCCGGCGAGACCGAGGAGGACTTCGAGGAGACGATGCACGTCGTCCGCGAGGCGCGCTTCACCAACGCGTTCACCTTCCAGTACTCCAAGCGCCCCGGCACCCCGGCCGCGGAGATGACGGACCAGGTGCCGAAGGCCGTCGTGCAGGCCCGCTACGACCGGCTCATCGCGCTCCAGGAGGAGATCTCCTGGGACGAGAACAAGAAGCAGGTCGGCCGCACGCTGGAGATCCTGGTCGCCGAGGGCGAGGGCAAGAAGGACGGCAAGACCGACCGCCTCTCCGGACGCGCCCCCGACAACCGCCTCGTGCACTTCAACCCGAGGCTTCGAGGGTTGAACGACGAGCACAGCACGCGGCCCGCCGAGCCGGTGCGCCCGGGTGACGTGGTGACCGTCGAGATCACCTACGCCGCCCCGCACCACCTGCTGGCCGAGGGCCCGGCCCTCGCCGTGCGCCGCACCCGCGCGGGCGACGCGTGGGAGAAGCGCCAGGCCAAGCCCGCCGCCAAGCCGGCCGGCGTGATGCTCGGCCTGCCGACCGTCGGCGCCCCGGCGGCGCTGCCGCTCGCGGCCCCGGCGGGCGGCTGCTGCGGGGACTGACGCCCGCCCCGCCCGCCCCCCCCCCCGCCCCCCCGGGGGGGGGGGGCGGGCCGGGGGGGGGGGGGCGGCGGCCCGGGCCGGC
>NZ_JBHWGV010000088.1:0-6455 GCF_042732955.1 Kitasatospora sp. NPDC059747
GGCTAAAAATCAATGTCGTCAACACCTCCCTGGGCAAATGAGCCGTGTGGGGGGGGGGGCGGGGACCCCTTTCACCGGCCGCCGCCCCACCCGCCCGGAAGCCTGACCCGCCCGGAAGCCTGACCCGCCCTTCACCCCGAGGGGGAAGGGGAAGGGAGAAGCCGTGCGTCACACCCTCTCCGCCAGGCAGCACACCTGCCCGCGCGTCGCCCTGGCCCTGCACGACGGCGTCGAGCGTGCCTACCGCCTCGACGATCCCGGCAGCTGCCCGCACTCGGGCACCGCCGACACCGCCGCCTCGGCCTACGAGCCGCGCGTACACCTGGCCTACCTGCTCGCCCGCCAGGGCCACCGCGCCGACTGGCTCGCTCGCTTCGCCGACCTGCCGCCCGCCGCGGCCCACCGGCTCACCAGAGCCGCCCGCCGCTCCGCCGCCTGCTGACAGCGCGCAGGCAAACACCCACGCTCACTCGCCCCCACGGCGCCGGTGTGCCTTCGGCATGCCCGCGGCCGGTCCGATGGAGGTGACCGCCACACCCGTGGCGTCCCACGGCCACCACGGGTGCGGTGCACGCTGCCCAGCCCTTCACTGCGGCCCCGCCCGGCCGCTCTCATCGGCGTGCCCTGACACAGGCGTGTCGCCGGCCTGCCCCCCCGCAGACACCTCAGAGGAGAAGCGCGATGGCCTTCCACACCACTCGCCCGGCCCGGAGCCAGAGGCCCGAGCCCAGCGAGTCGACGACACCGCAGGCAGCGGTCGGCCCAGCGGGCACGGACAGCGCGCACGTCGGCGACATCGTGGGCGCGCTCGGCACGATCGAGCAGGACGACACCGGTCGACGCGGATCGCTGGGGGAGCGGCTCAGGGCCCTGCTGGTCGTCATGGGGCCGGGCCTGATCGTGATGGTCGGCGACAACGACGCCGGTGGTGTGGCGACGTACGCCCAGGCGGGCCAGAACTACGGCATGAAGCTGCTGTGGACGCTGGCCCTGCTGATCCCGGTGCTCTACGTCAACCAGGAGATGGTGGTCCGGCTCGGCGCGGTCACCGGCGTCGGCCACGCCCGGCTGATCTTCCAGCGCTTCGGCCGGTTCTGGGGGATGTTCAGCGTCGGCGACCTGTTCCTGGTCAACGCGCTCACCCTGGTCACCGAGTTCATCGGCGTGTCCCAGACACTGGACTACTTCGGCATCCCCCAGTACGTCTCGGTGCCGCTCGCGGCCGTGCTGCTGTTCGCCGTGGTGGCCGGCGGATCGTTCCGGCGCTGGGAGCGGTTCCTCTTCGCACTGATCGCCGTGAACGTGATCGTGCTCCCGATGGCCCTGCTCGCGCACCCGAAGCTCGACGAGACCGCGGCCGGAATCGTGCCGCGGTTCCCCGGCGGCCTCGACTCCACTCTGTTGCTGGTGATCATTGCCATCGTGGGGACCACCGTCGCCCCCTGGCAGCTGTTCTTCCAGCAGTCCAACGTCGTCGACAAGCGGATCACCCCGCGCTGGATCCACTACGCACGCGCCGACCTGCGGATCGGCATCGTGGTCGTGATGGCCGGCGCGATCGCCATCATGGCCACCGCCGCCTTCGTCTTCCAGGACACCGACCTGCTCGGCCGGTTCACCGACGCCGGAGCAGTCGCCGACGGCCTCGGCCGGCACGGCGGCCACACCCTCGGCGCGCTGTTCGCGATCGTGCTGCTCGACGCCTCGCTGATCGGCGCCAACGCCGTCAGCCTCGCCACCACGTACGCCCTCGGCGACACGTTCAAGAAGCGGCACTCGCTGCACTGGAAGCTGCGCGAGGCACCGCTCTTCTATCTCGGCTACGCCGTCCTGATCGGTCTCGCCGCCACCATCACGCTCACCTCCGACGCTCACGTCCAGGGCCTGATCACCCAGGGCGTCCAGGCTTTGGCCGGTGTCCTGCTGCCCTCGGCCACCGTGTTCCTGGTGCTGCTGTGCAACGACCGCCCGGTGCTCGGACCGTGGGTCAACACCGTGAAGCAGAACGTCGCCGCGGGTGTCATCGTCTGGGTCCTCGTCCTGCTCTCGCTGGCCCTCACCGCCGCGACGTTCTTCCCCGACCTCACGACCACCCAGCTGGCCTGGGGATTCGCGGCCGGTGCGTTCGTCGGCCTGATCGGCGGCGTCCTCATCGTGCTCCACACCCAGTACACGCAGCAGACAGCCCGCATCGAGGCCTTCAAAGCGCGGCACACGAAGGGCGATGCCTTCGGCGGTGTCACGGGAGAGGCCTGGCTGATGCAGGTCCAGCACGCGGACGGCTCGCCGCTCAGCAGGACGGAACGGAAGGTGGCCCTGGAGCACGACCGGACGTTCTGGCGCACACCAGCCCTGCATACCCTGCCCAGGCCGCAGTTCTCCGCTCTGCGGAAGGCAGGCCTGCTCACCCTGCGCGGCTACCTGCTCCTCGCGGTGACCTTGGTGATCGTCAAGACCGTCCAGCTGTCCACGAGCTGACCGGGGGCGGGGCTTCTCTACAGTGCCGATTCCCTAAAGCGCCGCTTCCGCCCCGGGTTCGAGAGCGAACTCGCCGTCGTCGGCGTCGTAGTCGTACAGCTCGCCGTACCGACCCCAGTCGATCGCGGTCTCGAGCTGCCGCCGCGCGTCCTCGGCGCCGTAGCCCGCGCGCAGCAGGTCCAGGAACAGGTCTTCGCGCAGCTTGTGGTCGTCGGTGGCGGCGAGGGTCTGGACGATCGCGCGGACCAGCGGGGCGCGGCGCGCGGCGTTGCGGGCGAAGAGCTGTTTGCTGGTGAGGATGTCGGCGGCGGCGAACTCGCGGCCGGCGTCGGTGATGGAGATGCGGCCGTCGGCGGTGGTGGCCAGTCCCAGGAGGACGGCGGCGTCGACGAGGGGCAGGAGGTCGTCGACCTCGAAGTTGAGTTCGTCGGCGATCTCCGCGAGGCCTTCTTCGCCGCCCATGGCGAGGAGGATTTCGAGGAGGCCGGCGAGGCCGCCGACGGTGGCCGGTGGCAGCGGGGTGGTGATCGGGGTGGCGGCCTGCGGGGCGGCGGGTTCGGCCTCGGTGCGGGCCTCGCGGCCGGTGAGGATGCCGTAGACGGTGTCGATCAGGGCCTCGAAGGCGGGGGCGTTGCGGTTGCGCGGCCGGGGCAGGTCGACGGCGAGTTCGGCGCTGATCCGGCCGGGGTTGGAGGAGAGGACCAGGACGCGGTCGGCGAGCAGGACGGCCTCCTCGATGTTGTGGGTGACGATGAGGATCGACTTGACCGGGGCCTCGTGGCCTTCCCACAGGCCGGTGAGTTCGGAGCGGAGGTTCTCGGCGGTGAGCACGTCGAGGGCGGAGAACGGCTCGTCCATGAACAGGGCGTCGGGTTCGACGACCAGGGCGCGGGCGAAGCCGACGCGTTGGCGCATACCGCCGGACAACTCCTTGGGGTAGGCGCCCTCGAAGCCGTCCAGGCCGATCAGGTCGATGGCCTTCAGCGCCCGCTCGCGCCTCTCCCGCTCGGGAACGTTGCGGGCCTGGAGGGAGAGTTCGACGTTCTGCTGCACGGTGAGCCAGGGCAGCAGGGCGAAGGATTGGAAGACCATCGCCACCCCGGGGTTGGCGCCGGCCAGTGGCTCGCCCCGGTAGGCGACGGTGCCGGCCGAGGGCGGGATCAGGCCGGCCAGGCAGCGCAGCAGGGTGGACTTGCCGGAGCCGGACTTGCCGAGCAGCGCGACGATCTCTCCTTCCGTCAGGCGCAGGCTGATGTCGTCCAGGACCGGCAGCGCCCTCCCATCGGGGGTGGTGAACGTCTTCGTCACGTTGGCTGCCTCGACGATGGTGGCCCCGGTGCGGGGTGTGCCACGGGTACCGGTGGTCATCGGTGTTCCCCTTCGAGTGGGTCAGAGCGAGTAACGGGTCTCGGCGAGGCGGTACAGGCGACGCCACAGCAGCCGGTTGAGGGCGACGACGTAGACGCTCATCACGCTTACGCCGACCAGGATCTTCGGGAACTCGCCGGTGCCGGTGGCATTGGCGATGTAGGCGCCGAGGCCGGTGGCCTCCAGGTGGTGGGAGCCGTAGTCGACGACCTCGGCGACGATCGAGGCGTTCCACGCACCGCCCGCCGCAGTGATCCCGCCGGTGATGTAGTACGGGAAGACCGCCGGCAGGATGAACGACTTCCAGCGCAGTCGCCCGCGGACGCCGAAGCTGGTCATCGCCTCGCGCAGGTCGGTAGGGACGGCGGAGGCCCCGGCGATCACGTTGAACAGGATGTACCACTGGGCGCCGAGCGCCATCAGCAGGATCGACCCGAGGTCGAGTGAGATTCCGGCGGCGACGAAGAAGACGGTCGCGAAGGGGAAGATGAAGTTCGCGGGGAAGCTGGCCAGTACCTGCACCACCGGCTGGGCGAAGCGGGTCACCTTCGGGTTCATCCCGATCCACACGCCGATCGGCACCCACACCACGGTGGCGACCGCGAGCAGGACCAGGACCCGGCCGAAGGTCGCCGCGCCCAGCGCGAAGGCGTGCCCGAACTCGGACAGGCCCACCGTGCCGTCCACGTACGCCAGCGCCCGCCACGCGCCGAACACCACCACGGCCGCGACCGCCCCGGCGAAGAACACGTCCCCGGTCCGCTCGCGCACCGGCGAGACCCCGAGCGGGTGCTCGGCCAACCCGAACGGGCGCGTCCAGCGCTCCAGCGCCCGGCTCGCCGGCCGCATCGGACGCCCGATCAGCTCCGGCACGCTGGAGCGGCGCAGGATGTCGAGCACCACGCTGCGCGGGCGCTCGGCCGCCTCCGACTCCTCCACCCGGAACCGTTCCGCCCAGGCCGTCATCGGCCGCCAGAACAGCACGTTCACGCCGATCACCATGACCACCATGACCGCGATCGCGATGCCGACCTGCCCGAGGTCGCCGGCCGCGATCGCGGTCGCCGCGTACGACCCCATGCCCGGCAGCGCGTAGTGGTGGTTCAGGACGCTGATCGACTCCGAGGCGGCCAGGAAGAACCAGGCCCCGCCGAAGCTCATCATGCCGTTCCACACCAGCGGGATCATCCCGCTCGGCACGTCCAGGCGCCAGAACCGCTGCCACTTCGTCAGGCGCATCACCCGCGCCGCCTCGTCCAGCTCCCGGGGCTGCGACATCAGGGAGTAGTAGAAGGCGAAGGTCATGTTCCACGCCATCGAGGTGAAGATCGCGAAGATCGACGCGCACTCCAGCCCCAGCGTCGAGCCGGGGAACAGGTTGATGAACGCGGTCACCGTGACCGACAGGAAGCCCAGGATCGGCACCGACTGCAGGATGTCCAGCACCGGCAGCAGCACCTTCTCCGCCCGCCGCATCCGGGCCGCTGCCGTGGCGTACACGAAGGTGAACGCCACTGACGCCACCAGCGCCGCGAACATCCGCAGCAGCGACCGCACCGCGTAGTACGGCAGGTTCGACGCGTCCGTGGACACCGAGGACGGCGCCGTGGACGGCAGGAACGGCGCGTCCAGCGACGGCGCCAGCTTGAGCAGCCCGTACAGCAGCGCCACCAGCGCCGCCGTCACCAGCACGTCCACCCACCGAAACGCCGGCCGCCGCCACACCCCCCGCGACGGGAATCCGCCCTCACCCGCCATCCGTCCGCCCTTCCACGCCGTGCTGCCCGGACTTCCCGCGGCCACTGAAGCACGGCCGGGCAGCCGCACAGCACGTTTGGATGGCTGAGACCCGAACGCTCACCGACATGGAGGATGGCCGGACCGTGGATCGACTCCGAGCGCACATGGCGCTGCCCGAACCGCACGGTGAACGATCGGAGCCGAGGCGCGCGAAAACGCCCCCGGCACGCCGATCGCGGCGGATTCCAGCGGTCGTCGCAACACATGAGCAGGTGAACCGCGTCGCCCCGGCAGGACCGACCGCGGGGTGGTGCCGCGCTGCTCCGAGTGGAGCCCGTGAATGGTGGACGTCTCCCCACGAACGCAGGCTGGCTTACACAGCGCCCGCACCGACGTCCCGGCGGCGGGCGGAGTCACCCGGCGTCGGTCCCGACGGGCGGCCGGGGACGACGGCGAAAGGCATCACATGGTGGAACAGGGCGTCGGTCAGGGCTGCCTGCCGACCGTTCGCGGGATCGGCAGGTCCGTGCGGAGGCGGATGCGGCGCAGGTGCGCGCAGAGGCGTTCCCCGGGGTCACCCACCGGGGTGGCGCTCGTCGCGGCCGGGCTGGCCCTCCTGGGGGCGCTCGGCCCGACACCCAGCAGCGCCGTGTCACCACCGCTCCGTGAGCCCCTGTCGGGAGCTCCGGCGCGGTTCGTGCCGGGGCCCTGCCCGGAGACGCCCGAGCCGGTCCCCGGGCGGTGCGGGGTACTGGAGGTGCCCGAGAACCGGGGGGGGGGCCGCGCGGCGGCGGGGGCCGCGCGGGGGGGGGCGGGGCGAGCGGCGCGCGGGGGCCGGCGCGCCGCGGCGCGCGGGGGGGGGGGTGGTG
>NZ_JBHWGV010000088.1:6465-14757 GCF_042732955.1 Kitasatospora sp. NPDC059747
CCGGCTCGCCCGGCCGGGGGGCCGGCGGCGTTACCCCCGGGGGCGGCCGCCCCGCCGGCCGGCGACCCGGTGGCGTTCATGGAGGGCGGCCCCGGCGGCGACGCGTTCGGGAACATCCCGTTCCTGATCGGCGCTGGCGTGAACCGGGACCGCGAGCTGATCGTCATGGCCCAGCGCGGCACCCTCCATTCGGAGCCGAACCTCGCCTGCCCGGAGATCGACCGGTTCTACGCGGGCGCCGTCGGGCTGCCCTTCAACGCGCCCTCCACCGGGGAGCTCCTGGTCCGGGCGACGAAGGAGTGCCGGGACCGCCTGACCGCCGGCGGAGTCGAACTCGCCGCCTACAACACCACCGAGAACGCAGCGGACTTCGCCGACCTGCGCACCGCGCTGGGCATCGACCGGTGGAACGTCTACGGGTACTCCTACGGCACCAACCTCGCCCTCACCTACCTGCGCCTGCATCCCGAGGGGATCCGCTCGGTGGCGATCGACTCGGTCGCACCCCCGCCGGTCGTGAACCTGCCGTGGACCTGGGACAGCTTCCGGGAAGGGCTCGACGAGGTCTTCGCGGCCTGTGAGGCCCAGCCCGCCTGCAAGAACCGCTATCCCGACCTCCCCGGGACCGTCACCGAGCAGGTCCGGCGGCTGGAGGAACACCCCCTGACACTCACGGCGCAGCCCCCTGGGGGCGGAAACCCGGTGACGGTCGTCCTCGACGGGGGCAGCCTGGTGGACCTGCTGGTCGCCAAGGCCGTCCCGTTCGCCGAACTGCCCGCCGCTCTCGACGAACTCGCCCACGGCAATCCCGAGCGCTTCGCGCGCGCCCGCGCGGCGGGCGCGACGCCCGTCATCGGCGAATTCGCCTACGGGCTGAAGGAGTCGGTGGCCTGCAGTGAGTGGGTGCCGGGCTACTCGCGGGCCGACGTGTTGGCGGCCGGGCGCCGCAACTTCCCCGGGTGGCCGGACGCCGTCCTGGCCCAGGCGCCGCAGTTGCCCTTCCAGTACGACGTGTGCCGGGTCTGGAACGTCCCGGACCGCACCGCCGTCCAGCGGGTGGCCACCGTCAGCGACGTTCCCGCGCTCGTCATCTCCGGCACCTTCGACTCCAAGACCGGGGCGAGCTGGGGCCGGTACGCGGCCCGCACGCTGTCCCGCTCGACCGTCGTGCGGATCCCGGGCATCGGCCACTGGGTGGTTCCCCAGTCGTGCTGCGCGCAGAGCGTCCTGACCTCCTTCCTGGCGCATCCGACGGCGCCGGACACCGCCTGCGTGGCAGACCTCGCGCCCGCGCCGTTCACCATCACCCCCGAAACGGAAGCCGCATGATGTCAACTCCCGTGCCCCACCGCCGTCGCACCGCGCGACGGCTGCGGGCCACGCTGGCCGTGGCCACGGCCGGTGTCCTCGCCGTCGGCCTCGCCGCGCTGCCCGCCCGGGCCGCACCCACCCGCGCCGAGCCCGCTGCCGTACCGCCGCTCGGCACGGTCGCCCGGACGGCCGGGCGCGCCCACTTCGAGCCGGGCCCCTGCCCCAGGACGGCGGACCCGATCCCCGAGCTGGAGAAGGCCCGCTGCGGAACGCTCACGGTGCCCGAGCACCGCTCCCGCCACGACGGGCGGACGATCACCCTCGGAGTCGCGATCATCCCGGCGGCCACGAGCAGACCGGCACCCGACCCGATCGTGTGGCTCGCCGGCGGGCCCGGCGACGACGCGGTCTCCGAGATCCCCCTGGCACTCAACGGCGGCCTGAACCGCGACCGCGACGTCATCTTCATGTCCCAGCGGGGCACCTACTCGGCCGACCCGGCGCTCACCTGCGCGAACATCGACCAGTTCAACGCGGACTCCCTCGGCCTCGTCTACGGCGCGCCGTCCACCGGGCGCCTGCACGTCGACGCGACCCGCGCCTGCCGCGACGGGCTCGCGGGCCGCGGGGCCGACCTCAGCGCGTACAACAGCACCGAGAGCGCCGCCGACTACGCCGACCTGCGCGAAGCGCTGTGCATCGAGCAGTGGAACGTGTTCGGCATCTCGTACGGCTCCGACCTGGCCCTGCTCTACATGCGCCTGCACCCGCGGGGCATCCGGTCGGTCGGCATCGACGGCATCCTGCCGCCGTCCCTGGCCGGCGGGGCGGTGACCTGGAAGGCCGCACAGGAGGGATTCGACGGCCTGTTCGACGCCTGCGCGAAGCAACGTGCCTGCAACGACCGCTACCCGGACCTGAAGGCCACCTTCGAACGCCTCGTCGTCGAGCTCGAAGCCCGGCCGGCCACCACCACCGTCACCGTCCCGGGCCACCCCGGTCCGGTGGAGGTCGTGCTGGACGGCGGCGTCCTGGTGACCTGGCTGACCGCCGCCAGCCACCTGGCGGCAGGCGTGCCGCGCTCCATCGACGAGCTGGCCCACGGCAACCCGCAACGCGTGGCCGAGCAGTGGGCCGGCGGGAAGCTCAGCCCAGCGGCCTTCGGCAGGCTCTCCCACGGGCTCGCCTACGGCGTCTTCTGCAGCGAGTGGACACCGTTCGAGAGCGAGGCAGACGTCATCGAGGGCGGGCGACGCGCGTTCCCGTCGTTCCCCGACTCGGTGCTGGCCAACGCCCCGGGGCTCGCCTGGCTCCACGACGACTGCCGCGCCTGGGACGTCCCCGCCGCACCGCGCCCGGTCCGGGACGTGACGCACAGCGACATCCCGACGCTCGTCCTGTCGGGCGGGTTCGACGCCCAGACCGCAGCGAGCAACGGGCCGTACGCCGCCCGCACGCTGAGCCGGTCCACGGAGGTCACCGTCCCCTACGTCGCCCACGTGGTCTTCGCCGACTCGGCGTGCGCGCAGGAGATCACCCGCTCGTTCTTCGACACTCCGACCGCGCCGAAGACGGAGTGCCTCGCATGCCTCCGGCCGCCTGACTTCGACATCGCGCCATAAGGCCGACCGGTTGCTTGGCGGGCGTCGGCGGTGGTGTCAGCAGCCGCACTCTTCGCCGCGCCAGGCGTCGATGCCCTCGCGGACGGCGAGGCCGGCGACGAGCAGACCGATCGCGGGGTCGAGCCACCACAGGCCGAACAGGGCGTTGGCGAGCAGGCCGGCCAGGACGGCGGCGGCGAGGTAGGCGCACAGGAGGTTCTGGGTGCCTTCGCCGCTGGTGGCGGCCGAGTCGAGGATGGTCCCGAGGCGGCGCTTGGCGCGGCCCAGCAGCGGCATGACGATCAGGGAGGTGACGGACAGGCCGATGCCGAGCCAGCTGGTGGACGGCTTCTCGCCGGCGGCCAGCGTGGAGACGGCGTCGTAGGCGATGTAGGGGGCCAGGAGGAAGAACGTCACCGCGACGGCCTTCTGTGCGCGGGCCTCGGAGGTCTCCGACAGTGTCCGGGTGCCGCTGAACCGCCAGACGACGATGACGGAGGCCAGACCTTCGACGACGGAGTCGAGGCCGAAGCCGAGCAGGGCGACCGAGCCGGCCAGGACCGCCGCGACGAGTGCGACGGCGCCCTCGGCCGCCATGTAGCCGAGGGAGAGCCACGACAGGAGCTTCGCCTTGCGGGCCGCCTCGTGCCAGGCGGCGCTCTTCTCGACCGGCGGGCGGCAGCAGGCGTCCGTGCAGCCGGGCTCGCAGTGGCAGGCGCTTGACTCGGCCTCGGCGGTCACCGGTCGTCCCCCTCGCCGGCGCCGTAGACGGGGCAGAGCGCAACGGCGTCGCCGGTCTCGGCCAGCACGGTCTCCGCCGCGGCGAGCAGGCCGATCAGGGAGGGTTGGGTCAGGCTGAACACCGAGGCCCGGCCGACCGGACGGGAGTCGACCAGGCCGCAGTCGCGCAGGCAGGCCAGGTGCTTGGAGACGGTGGACTGGGCCAGGCCGAGCTGCTCGACCAGATCGACCACCCGGGCTTCGCCGGCCGTGAGCCGTTGGACGATCGCCAGGCGGGCCGGATCGCCGAGGGAGCGGAACAGGGCCGCGGCCGGTGCGAGCGCATCCCGCCCGGCGGATGGTGGTGATGTCATCGCCATGCGGCGATGCTATCGCTCCGTCGGATCAGCCCGTGGGGCGGGAGGGCCCGCCGCCGGGGCGGTGCTGGAGGTCGACCGGGTTCTCCCCGTCGTTCGGCGGCAGGGCCGGAGGGGGAGCGGGGTTCGGCGCCGTTGTGACGGACGCGTGGCTGCCTGCGGGCGCGGGCTCTTGCGAGGCCGTCCGGGTCGGGGCTGCGGTGCTGCCCTTGAGGGGTGGTGGGGAGGTCGTTGCCGCACCCGTCGAGGGCGACGCTGGTGCCGGCGTCGGTTCGGCGGGGGCGAGAGTGGGCGGAGCGCTGGTGCTTCCCTTTGCCGGGGCCGGCTGCTGAGTGGCCGGGGCCGCGCTTCGGGCGGGTGAAGCGGTACCACTGGATCCGCAGGCGGTCGCGGTGACGGCGAGGAGCAGGGCGGCTGCCGGGACGGTGGCGGTTCTCTTCACGGGCGGTGGTCTCCGGTCTCGTACTGGCCGCGGTCGGACGTGCGCGCGGGTCGGGAGGTTCCGACTATGCCGGTGCCCGGCGCGCTCGGGAGAGCGGCCGGGCACCGGTGGTTGCGCGTGTCGTGGTCAGTTCTGGTTGTCGTCGCCCTGGCTGTTGTCGTCCTCGTACAGCGCGGTCGGGTTGATCGACCAGATGCCGCGGCCGAAGGTGGCGGCGTAGAGGCGGCCGTCCGGGCCGGTCTTGAGCTGCTGGACCGAGGTGGTGGGCAGGTTCTTGCCGAGCACCGAGAAGTTGGTCTCGCCCGGTGCGCGGTAGAAGGCGGCGAGGTCGCTGCCCAGCGCGAGCCCGCCGTTCGGCAGGAGCTTGACCGAGGTGGCCGGGACGTCGGGCAGGTTGGCCGAGACGTCGGTCCAGGTGGCGCCGCCGTCGTGGGTCTCGAAGAGGTGGCCGTTGCCGGCGCCGGGGCCCTCGGTCCAGGTCCGCGAGAAGCCGTTCATGGCGACGAAGACGTGCTGGGCGTCCTTCTCGTCCACGGCGAAGGAGGAGATGTACCGGTTGGGCAGGGTGCCGTCGACGGGCAGGTTGAGCTGGTGCCAGCCGGTGCCGTCGGTCTTGCCGACCGCGATGCCGCGGCTGAAGCCCTGGTTGTTGCAGGGGCCGCACCAACCCGCGTACACGGTGCCGTTGACGGTCGAGACGGCGGTGGCGAAGTGCCCGGCGCCCAGGTCGTAGGCGCTGGTCCACTCGCTGCCGCTGCGGATCGCGTAGCCCTTGTGCTGCACCCAGATGTGCTGACCGCCGGCGATCCAGGTGTTGACGTCCTTGGGGTCGGCGGCGAGCGGGGCGATGAAGCGGGCGGAGCTGGTGGCCTTGTCGGGCGGGGCGACCTCGTAGGACGTGGCCTTGCTGGGGTCGGAGTTGCCGGAGCCGTCGTTGACGGCGCAGTTCTGGGTGACCCACATGTCGAGGTAGACGTATTCCTGGGCGATGTTGCAGCCGTTGGCCGGGTCGACCAGGGTGTCGGCGCCGTCGCCGCCGAAGTTGGAGCCCATCACCTTGTCGTGGGCGCGCAGGATCGATTCGCCGTTGTCCTGGAGGCCGCCGCTGACGATGACGCCCTTGCCGGTGCGGTCCGCCGGGTCCTTGCCGACGCCGACCGAGTAGTACTGCAGGGTGTCGATGGTGCCGTCGGCGAGGGACTTCCAGTCCGTGGCGTGGCCGGAGGCGTCGGCCGCGCCGTTGACCGGGCGGGTGTAGATGCCGCCGTCGTTGCCGACGTACACGCTGGGCTTGCCGTGGTAGGTGCCGATGGCGACGGCGTGCTGGTCGGAGTGGGTGGTGGGCGAGCAGTCGCCGGTCACCTTGGTGGGGTCGATGCTCCAGCACGGGAAGGTGAAGTTCCAGTACGGGCCGGGAACGGACCAGCTGGCGCCGCCGTCCTTCGTCTCCAGCACCTCCTCCAGGCCCGCGTAGACGTGGTCCGGGTTGGCCGGGTCGACCTGGAGGAACTGGTTGTACCAGGACTGGATGCCCGGCTGGTACCCGGCGCCCTGCAGCGCGGAGCCCGAGTTCTTGATCTTGTCCTTGTCCGCGATCAGCGTCCACGGGCCGGACGGGGAGCCGGACTTGGAGACGTAGATGCCCTTGAGACCGGTGTCGGGGTTGTGCGCCATGACGTCCGGGGACTGGTCGATGGCGTAGTAGCGAGAGCCGTCCGCGGAACGGGCGAACGTGACGTTGCCGACGTTCGCCGCGTCGGTGGGCAGGTCGCCGAGGGAGGCGACGCGCTGCCAACTGCCGTCCGCGGCCTTGCTGTAGAAGCCGTTGTACGTGTCGCCGCCGCGCCAGCCGACGGCCAGGATCACCTTGGACGGGTCCTTGGGGTCGATCGCGATGTCGTTGGCGATGTTCTTGTACGGCGCGCTCGGGTCGGCCGCCTTCGAACCACCCGGCAGGTAGTCCGGGTTGGGCGCGAACTCCTGCGTCCACGGGCCGGAGAGGTCGGTGGCGGAGTGGCTCCACACACCGCGGCTGGTCGCCGCCCACACCTTGCCGCCGCCGAAGCGCAGCGCGTGGATGATGGTGGACTCCAGCTCGGCGCCACCGACCCGGTTGCCGGGCTGGAACTTGCCGTGCTTGGGGTCGGACAGTACGTACACACCGGTGCCGACGTAGGAGGTGGCGCCGGTGTTGGACTCGCCGGTGGCGTACCAGAGCCGGCCGCCCTCGTCGAGGTTCAGCGTGCCCGTCGACAGCGATGGCAGCTTGTCCGCGATCGGCTCCCACTGTCCGCCGCCCGTCCGGGAGCGGAACACCCCGCCGTCGGCACCGCCCGCGTACACGTACCCGTCGTCGTCGGCCGCGATGCCGGTGATCCGGCCGGTGGTGTACCCGGCGCCGCCGCTGGAGTTGGAGTTGGCGTCCCGGTAGCGCGGGTCGTCCTCGTTGTACGGCTTGTCGGTGACGTGCTTCCACGAGCCGTCGGTGTGCGGCATCGACTTCAGCTGCGCCCAGGCCGCGCCGTACGCGCCCGGTGCGACGACGCCGGGGGCCGTGCGGGCCTCGGTGTACTGCGCGGTGCCCTCGGCCGCGTTCTCGGCCTCGTCCGCGCCGCCGTCGCCCCCGCCCGGGGTGTCGGCCTTGGCGGAGAAGGTGTGCTTGGCGGTGCTGCTGGTGGGGCTGGTGCCCTTGACCTTCGCGGCGTGCTTCTGGCCGACCTCGTCGAGGTGCTGCGCCTGGTGCGGGCGGGGGTCGGACGTGCCGGGCGCGGCGAGGGCCTGGGTGGTGGTCAGTCCGAGCGCGGTGAGCGTGACGGCGGGCAGCAGCAGCCGTCGGCGTTGCCTGTTGGGCACGATGGTGGGTCCTCCCCATGCGGCCGGGTCGCGCGGTCGCGCTGCCCCGGCGGAATCAGACCGAAGCTTTGCGGCTCACGGGGCCAGAGTGAAGGGAGGGCGCATAACGAATGCTTAAAACCAAATCAGTTAAGAAAGTTGAAGGACAACAGAAAAGCCCCGCCTTTCCGCGCCCGGGCGGGAAGCCGAGGTGGGAAGGCGGGGTTGGAGCGCTCAGCGGCGGCTGTGCAGTGCGCTCAACGGAGCGTCAGCGGTTGTTGGCGGGACGACCCGTCGGCGGTTGGAGCGGTCGTCGTCGGTCGTGTGGTGCGACGGGACCGCGGCCTCGATGAGTGAGGGCCGCGGTCCCGTTCGTTCAAGGGGTGGTGGGGAACGGAAGCGTCCGGCCCGGGACCGGCGTCGGCTGGCCGGCACCCGTGGGGCCGGGCTGGTTCGTCGGCCCGGGGCCGGGGGCGAAGCGGTCGGGTTCGGCGTCGACCGGGTTGTCGGAGTCGTGGCTCGGGGTGGCGGCGGGTGCCGGAGAGGACTTGGCCGGGTTGCGGGTGGCGCCCCGGGCGAAGGTCGGGGTTGCGATGGGGTGGGACGGGCCCGGTGTTCCGGCAGGGGCGCCGTTGGGTGCTGCGGGCGTCTCGGTGGGGCCGGCCGACGGTGCTGCGGCCGGCGTGCCGGTGCTCGTGCCGCTACCGGGCGCCGGAGCGGTGGCCGGCCGGCCGGCCGCTGCGGGTGTGGTCCAGGCGGGGCCGTGTGCGGCGGGGCGGTCGTCGTCGGAGAGCAGCGCGAATGTGGTGGCACCGGCGGCGAGGGCGAGGAGGCCGGCCGCGGTTCCCAGGATCAGGCGCTTGCGCATGCCGGGATCCTCCTTACTGGCGTACTGACGGGTGTGGAGCGGTGGGCGGGCGCCCGGTGCCGGGGCCGGCGAGCCGGGGCCGGCGGGGGGGGGCGGTGACGGGGACGGGGGGGGGTGGTGGGGAGATCTCCGTGCCCCCGC
>NZ_JBHWGV010000088.1:14767-18576 GCF_042732955.1 Kitasatospora sp. NPDC059747
TGTTTGGGGGGGGTGGGGCGGGGGGGGGGGGCGCGGGGGGCGGGGGCGCCCGGGGGCGCCGGGGGAGCGGGGTGGGTCACGTCGTGGGCTGCGGGGGCAGGGTCCAGGTCCACGCGCCGCGTCCGTGGGTGGAGACGAGCAGGTACGAGCTGTCCGGAGCGACGGCGAGGTCGCCGACCGGGGTGTTGGGCAGTCCGGTGCCCAGCCGGTACCAGGTGGAGGGGGCGGTCGGCGAGGCGGCGAGGACGCCGTTGTCGGTGCCGACGATCAGCGAGCCCAGGGCGATCTTGACGGCGTTGACCGGTGCGTCGGGCAGGTTGCCGCTGATGTCCGTCCAGGTGGCGCCGCCGTCGTGGGACTCGAAGACGTGCCCGGTGCCGGCGCCGTCGATCCAGTGCCGGCTGTAGGAACCGTAGACGGCGACGACGTGCGCGGCGTCGGCCTGGTCGGCGGAGATCGCGGTGACCACGCGGTTGGGCAGGTTGGGCGCCTGGACCTGGTGCCAGGTGCCGCCGTAGTTGGTGGCGATGCCGGAGACGAACGGCGAGCCGCCGCCGGGGTTGCAGCCGTTGCCGGTGCCGCACCAGCCGGCGTACGTCACGGCGCCGTCGGCGGTCACGGCGGTGGCGGCGTTGCCGGCGCCGAGGTCGAAGACCGGCTGCCAGTCGCAGGTCGCGCCGGTGCAGGCGGTGGACCAGCCCTTGCCCTGGTTGTCCCAGACGTAGCGGCCGCCGGCCACCCAGTGCTGGACGTTGGCGACGTCCGCGCCGAACGGGGCGACGAAGCGGCCGTCCTTCTCGCACGGCGTGGTCGTCGACGTCGGCTTGAAGTTGGTGCAGTTGGGGCTGATGTTGTACCAGGTGTGGCCGCCGTCGAGCGTCTTGGCGAGGGCCAGGTTGGTGTACTCGGCGACGCTGTAGCGGCCGTCCTGCGGGGCGACGATCACGTTGAAGCCGTCGCCGCCCTTGGGCTCGTACATCGCCGGGTCGCCCGGGACGGAGACCGAGTAGCCGTTGTCCTGGAGGCCGCCCCAGAAGATGTCGCCGGTGCCGGCGGTGTTCTTCCCGGTCTGGCCGCCGTAGTACTGGAGGGTGCGCAGGCCCGCGTTGAGGTCGTTGAAGCCGCCGACCTGGGCGCGGGTGGCGGAGGGCCGGGACCAGACGCCGCCGTCGCTGCCGAAGTACGTGGTGCCGTCGGGGGCGACCACCGCGGCGTGGTGGTCGGGGTGGGTGGTGTTGGGGCAGCTGAACTGGCTCGGGTCGTAGCTGAAGCAGCTGTAGGTGTTGTTCCACCAGTACGGGCCGATGGCCGTCCAGGTGGAGCCGGAGTCGGAGGTCTCGTAGAGGTCCTCCAGGCCGACGTACAGGTGGGTGTCGTCCGCCGGGTCGACCACGAGGTACTGGTCGTACCAGGCCTGGCCGCCGACGGTTCCGGCGGTGGCGCCCGCGTTCTTGAGCGCGGTGCCGTCCGCGAGCCTGGTCCACGGGCCGTTCGGGTCACCGGTGCCGGACACGTAGACACCCGCCAGCGCCACCGTGGTCGGGTCCTCGACGACGGCGAAGAGCTTGCCGCCGTCGGAGGTGAAGCCGAGGGTGGTGCGGCCCACCTGCGCCTGGGTCAAGTCGCCCGAGACGGTGGCCTTGTTCCAGGTGCCGGAGTCGCCGTTCGCGGTGGAGTAGTAGACGCCGTTGTAGCCGAGGTCGTCGGCCTTGGTGCCGCCGCGCCAGCCGAGGACGGCGACCAGGCTCTGGCCGTTGCTGTTCGGCTGCACGCGGACGTCGGTGATCCAGGAGGTGCGGTAGGGCGAGTTGCCGGGGTTCGGGTCCGGCTTGAGGACCGTCTCCCAGGCGCCGTCCGTGGTGGCGGCGTCGTGGCGGATGAGGCCCTGGTTGGTGGCGGCGTAGACCTTGCTGCCGGCGAACTCGATGTGCGTCACGAGGCTGTTGGTGAGCCCGGTACCGGCCTGGGTCCAGGTCTGTCCGCCGTCGGTGGAGCGGTACAGACCGGTGCCGCCGACGCCGTCCGAGTTGGAGTTGCCCTCGCCGGTGCCGACCCACACCGAGTGGTCGGCCGGGTTGACGGCCACCGCGCCGATGGCGAGGCTCGGCTGGTCGTCGAACAGCGGGGTCCAGGTCTGGCCCTGGTCGGCGGTCTTCCAGACGCCGCCGCCGGCGGTGCCGAGGTAGACCGTGGCGCCGTCGGCGGCCAGTGCGGTCGCACGCCCGGAGACCACGTCGTGACCGGCCCACCAAGGGCCCTGCGCGTAGGCGGAGTTCTGCGACTGGTACGGCAGGTCGTTCTTCTGCTGCCAGGCCACGGCGGCACCGGTCACCGGCATGGCGGCGGCGTCCTTCGCGGCGGCGGTCACGGCCTCGGAGCTCACCGACGTGCCGGGCGCGGTACGGGCGACGTTCGCCTGGGCGGAGGCGGCGAGGATGTCGGCACTCTCACCGGCCATGCCGCAGTGGCCGGGACGGGCGTCCGGATCGGCGTCGGCGTCCTTGCCGGTGTCCTTGTCCGCGTCGTGGTCGGCGTCTCGGTCGGCGTCCGGATCGTGCGCCGCGCCGCAGGCGGCGGCCCGGTCGTGGTCGAAGTCGAGGTAGCGGTCGAGGTCCAGGCCGCTCGCCGCGGTGGCGGCGATGAGCAGGACGGGCAGGGCAGTGGCGATGGCTATTCGCCGTCTGCTCCAGCGGGTACGCAACGAGGGCATGCGCGGCTCCCGGGGAGGAGGAGGTGCGTGGGGACGCGCCATTCTCAGCAACCGCTCAGGCTTTTCCCAGACTTGTTGCAGGAACCGTTATTCAGTGAATGAACCACCGTGGCCCGCACACGAAACCGCAGGTGGGTCGGCCTGCGGCATTCCGTGCACACAGGGAAATCGGACCGCGTGGGCGTGACGCGGATCACGGTTTGCCCACCCTGTCCGCGCCCTTCCGGTCGCCACTGTGCCGCTCGGCGCATCGCGGCGGCGGTGAGGCGCGGGGTCGTCTCCCGGGTGACGGACGGACAGGTTGGCTCCCGTCTGCCCGCCTTCCCGCGTTCCGGCCAGGGCGGCAATCGAACGCCGATCCGGCGGCAATCCGGCCCGCCGAAGCTGGGAGCGACCGGTCACGGGGCCGGTCCGGAGAGCGAGGAACGAGGAGCAGGAGGAACGATGAGGAAGGTACTCACCACTGCGGTCGCCACCGCGGCGTTCGCCACGGCCACGCTCGTGGCTGCCGCGCCGTCCGCCCATGCCCTGTCGAGCGGCGTGCTGCTCAAGAACGTGTTCAACGGCCGCTGCCTGGACCCCAGCGGCACCGGGAACGGGATCGGCGTCTTCCTGGTGGACTGCGACCCCAACAGCGCCTACCAGCGCTGGACCATGGTCTGGATGGACAGTCCGCAGGGCGCCTACTACGAGCTGGTCAACGCGGAGAGCGGCCGGTGCCTCGACGCGGCCTGGCAGGACATCGGCGGCAACGGGACCAAGATGCAGCTCTGGGACTGCTACGGCGTGGGACAGAGCAACCAACTGTGGAAGTTCACCCGGGCGACCAACGACCCCCTCGTCTACAACCTGACCGTCCAGACCAACGGCCGCTGCCTGGACGGCGCCTACGAGGAGATCTACTACAACCACGGCAAGACCCAGCTGTGGGACTGCTACGGCCCGGGCCAGGTGAACCAGCTCTGGCGGATCTCCTGACCCGCCTGATCCCGGGACGTGGGGGGGGGGGGGGGGGCCGGGGCCCGGCGGGGGGCGCCGGGCGCCGCCCGGCCCGCCCGGCGGCCGGGGCGCGGGGCGGGTGTAGACGGGGCGGAGGGGC
>NZ_JBHWGV010000088.1:18586-33140 GCF_042732955.1 Kitasatospora sp. NPDC059747
CACCCCCCCGGCGCGCCACACACAAACCCAGCTCGCCCAAGACCGCCCCCCCATCCCCCCCCCCCGCCCCCCCCCCCCGCCGCCCCCCCCCCCGGCGGGCCGTCGGCAGGCTGCCGGCGGAGCGTCAGCAGACGCGGGTGGTCTTCCAGGAGTTGTGCCACGTCAGAGCGAGTTAGTGGGCATTGCGATAACGGCCGCCGTCGCGGTTCGCGGTGACGTACGGCGACAGCTATGGCACCTGGACGGTCGCGCCGCACTCGGGGCAGCGGAACGGGTGGCGTTCGGCGAGGGTGCGGCGGATCCAGTTGACGACCCACGGGAAGGTGATCCTGGGTAGGTCCCTGGTGGCCTCCACCGTTCCGTGGGTGGGGCAACGGCCCCTCCGCGTCTGGGTTTCGGTCGGCATGGGCGGTACTCCTCACGTGCCGCGCGGCAGCCAGCTGAAGCGGCGTAGTGCCACCACGAGGCCGGCGGCTCCCCATGCGGCGACGATCAGCAGGTCGGTGCCGGCGAAGCCCGCGCCCGTGGTGTGGGGGTTGTAGGCGGTGAGCAGCGCCTCGACGAGGTGGTGGACGGGGAAGACGTCGCCGACGACGGTCAGCCAGTGGGGGAGGATCGAGGTCGCGATGAAGACGCCGGAGATGAAGTACAGCGGCAGCATGATGGCCTGGGTGATGGGCTGGGCGGCGTCCTCGTTGCGGATGACGGACGTCAGCGCGTAGCCGAGGCAGCAGAACGAGACGGTGCCGACGATGACGGCCACCGCGAGGGCGGGCGCGGTGCGGGCGGGCACGTGGGCGCCGTACGCGGCCCAGCCGATGACCAGTAGCAGGACGGTGATGCCGATCGACACGACGATGGCGGTGAGCGTCCGGCCGGCGATGACGGCGGCGGCCGGGACGGGGGTGGCGCGGCGGCGTTTGAGGACGCCGGACTCGCGCTGGGCGGTCACCGAGATGACCAGGTTGACGAAGGACGCGGCGATGATCCCGAGCGTGATGATGCCCGGGACGTAGTAGACCGAGGTGTCGATGGTGCCGCCGGAGACCTTGACGGTGTTGTTCTGGCGGCCGAACACCGAGGCGAAGATGATCAGGAAGAGCACCGGGAGCGCGAGCGTGAAGAACCGCGACTGCGGGTTGCGGAGGAACGCGCGCAGGTCGTACGGGAATTGGTGCAGGGCGAGGCGTAAGACGTCGCGCGCCGAGCTGCGGGTGTGGGCGGCGGTCATCATGCGGCCTCCGTATGCCGTGGCGCATCCGGGGCGTCCGGGGGTTCGACGGGCGGCGCGTCCGTCCCGGGTTCGGTGAGCGCCAGGTAGACGTCTTCGAGGCTCGGGCGGCGGACCTCCAGGTCGGGCAGGTCGTGGCCGTCGGCCTCGGCCCAGGCGATCAGCGGTCCGAGGACGGCGAGCGGACGGGTGGAGCGCAACACCATGTGGTCGGAGCCGCCGGTGCCGTCCGCGTGGGCGGTCACGGCGTCGTGCACGGCGCCGTGCACGACGGCGTCCCGCACGGCGCCCGGCAGCGCGGCCGCGGAGGCCCCCTGCGGCAGGGTGAAGGTGATCTCGGCGGCGGCCCGCTGGCGCCCGCCGAGGGTGCCGGGCGGGCCCGCGGCGACGATCCGGCCCTCGGAGATCACCATGACGTGGTCGGCGAGGTGCTCGGCCTCGTCCATGAAGTGGGTGGTGAGGAAGACGGTCACGCCCAGTGAGCGGAGGCCGGCGATCATGTCCCAGGCGGCGCGCCGGGCGGAGGGGTCGAAGCCGGTGGTGGGTTCGTCCAGGAACAGGAGTTCGGGATCGCCGATGAGCGAGAGTGCCACGTCGAGGCGGCGTCGCTGGCCGCCGGAGAGGCGGGTGGCGGTGGCCTCGGCCTGGCCGGCGAGGCCGACCAGCTCCATCGTCTCGTCGATGCCGCGCGGTGACGGGTAGTAGCCGGCGTAGAGCCGGAGGCACTCGGCGACGGTGAGGTCCCGCTCGGGGCGCGACTCCTGGAGGACGACGCCGATCCTGGCCCGCCACGGCGGCCCGGCGTGCGCCGGGTCCTCGCCGAGGACGGTCACCTCGCCGGCGGTGCGGCGGCGGTAGCCTTCGAGGATCTCGACGGTCGTGGTCTTCCCGGCGCCGTTCGGGCCGAGGAACGCGAACACCTCGCCGCGTCGGACCTCCAGATCGATGCCGCGCACGGCTTCGAAGGAGTCGTAGCGCATGCGGAGGCCGGAGACGGTGATGACGGGATCGCCGGTGCCGGTCGAAGTACCCATGCTCAACCAAAGCGGTTACGGGCAGGCGGGCACGAACACCCACCTCTTGCCACTCTCAACGTATAGCGCAAGGGGGGCCTTGCGGCAAGGCCCCCCTCCTCCCGCAGACTTACCGCCTCAACGCCGAGAACTGCGGAAACGGGAGATTCACGAAGTGCGTGCGCGTTTGTCCTCCACCGATGCCACCTACCCCCTTGCCACCGGCGTTTTCGACCTTCCCGAGCGTCTCGCCGCCAAGGCCGACCCGGCCCTGATCGCCCGCGACGAGGCGCACTTCGCCGCCATCGCGGACAGCCTGGAGCAGACGATCGCCGAACTGTCCGAGGGCCTCGAAGAGGTGCGCCGCGCGCCCGGCGGCCTCGGTCGGGGCGCGCTGGACCGGGACACCGAGGTGCACCGGCTCACCGGCCGGCTCCGCGCCCTGCGCCGCTTCGGCGCGGACCTGTGCCTCGGGCACGTCGTCGGCGCCGACGACGGCGAGCCCGTGTACATCGGGCGCCTCGGCCTGACCGACAGCACCGGCCGCCGCCTGCTGCTCGACTGGCGCGCCCCGGCCGCCGAGCCGTTCTTCGCCGCCACCCACGCCAACCCGATGGGCCTGGCCAGCCGCCGCCGCTACCGCTGGACGCGCGGGCGGATCGCCGACTACTGGGACGAGGTGTTCACCGCGGACGGCCTCGAAGGGCGCGCCGCGCTCGACGACCAGTCCGCGTTCATCGCGAGCCTCGGCAGCAACCGTTCGGAGCGCATGCGCGACGTGCTCGCCACCATCCAGGCCGACCAGGACGCCATCATCCGCGCCGGCTCGCGCGGTGCCCTCGTCGTCGACGGCGGCCCGGGCACCGGCAAGACCGTCGTCGCCCTGCACCGCTCCGCCTACCTGCTGTACTCGGACCCGCGCCTCGGGCACCGGCGCGGCGGCGTGCTGTTCGTCGGCCCGCACCAGCCGTACCTGGCGTACGTCTCCGACGTGCTCCCCAGCCTCGGGGAGGAGGGCGTGCGGACGTGCACCCTGCGCGACCTCGTGCCCGAGGGCGCCTCGGCCGGGACCGAGCCGGACCCGGAGGTCGCCCGCCTCAAGTCCTCGGCGGACCTGGTCAAGGCCGTCGAGAAGGCCGTCGCCATCTACGAGGAGCCGCCCGCCGAGGGCATGACCGTCGAGACCTACTGGGACGACCTCTGGCTGAGCGCCGCGGACTGGGCCGAGGCCTTCGCGGCGCCCGAGCCCGGCACCCCGCACAACGAGGCGCGCGAGCAGATCTGGGAGGAACTCGTGACGATCCTCCTCGACAAGATGGATGCCACGGAGGACGACGACGAGGGCGACGGCGGCTTCTCCCCGGCGATGTTCCGCCGCTCGCTGCGCCAGAACAAGGACCTGGTCACCACCCTCAACCGGGCGTGGCCCATGCTCGACGCCACCGACCTCGTCGGCGACCTCTGGACGGTCCCCGCCTACCTGCGCCTCTGCGCGCCCTGGCTCGCCCCGGAGGACGTCAGGAAGCTCCAGCGTGCCGACGCCCAGGCCTGGACGGTCTCCGACCTCCCGCTCCTCGACGCCGCCCGCCGGCGCCTCGGCGATCGCGAGGCCGCCGGCCGCCGGCGCCGTCACGAGGCCGCGCTCGCCGCCGAACGCGCGCGCATGGCCGACGTCATCGACCACATCCTCGAAGCCGACGAGGACGGCGAGGGCGCCGTCACCATGCTGCGCGGGCAGGACCTGCGCGACAGCCTCGTCGACGTCGACGCCGCCGGGCCCGTCGCCGACCCGGAGCCCTACGCCGGCCCGTTCGCCCACATCGTCGTCGACGAGGCGCAGGAACTCACCGACGCCGAGTGGCAGATGCTGCTCCTGCGCTGCCCGTCCCGCAGCTTCACCATCGTCGGCGACCGCGCCCAGGCCCGGCACGGCTTCACCGAGCCGTGGCGCGAGCGGCTGGAGCGCGCCGGGCTCGACCGGATCGAGGTGGCCTCGCTCGGCGTCAACTACCGGACGCCGGAGGAGGTCATGGCCGAGGCCGAGCCGGTGATCCGGGCGGTGCTGCCGGACGCCAACGTGCCGACGTCCATCCGCAGCAGCGGGATTCCCGTCACGCACGGGGGAGTCGGGGAGCTGGAGTCCGTCCTGGACGGCTGGCTGGCCGAGCACGCCGAGGGCGTCGCGTGCGTCATCGGGGATCCCTCGTTCGAGGAGCGGCCGCGGGTCCGGTCGTTGACGCCGGAGCTGTCGAAGGGGCTGGAGTTCGACCTGGTCGTCCTCGTCGACCCGGAGGCCTTCGGGGACGGGATCGAGGGCGCCGTCGACCGCTACGTCGCGATGACGCGGGCCACGCAGCGGCTGGTGGTGCTCACGAGCCGCCCCTAACCGGCAGAAGCGGCTCCGGCTGCTCCTGCTGAGCATCCGTCAAGTCACCTCTGTCTCCGACAGTCCTATCAACGACTGGACTGATCGTCGGGACGTCTCCCAACCCCCGGCGTGCTCGGTACCGACCGCTGAATACGGTGGAGGGGCTTGGTTGAACGAGAGGACGCGAAGACGTGGATGTGTATGAGGCCGTGGACAGCCGCCGGGCCGTGCGGGCGTTCAGCGATGAGCCCGTGCCCAAGGAGGTACTCGAACGAGTGCTGACCGCAGCGACGCGGGCTCCGTCCAGCGGGAACCTCCAGCCGTGGCATCTGTACGTCGTGACCGGTGAACCCTTGGCGGAACTCAAGCGGGCCGCTACAGCGAGGGCACTGGTGGGGGACCCCGGCGACGAGCGTGAGTACCCGATGTACCCGGAGGGGCTGGCCTCGCCGTATCTGGACCGCTTTGCTGCTGCCGCCGCCCAGCGGTACGAATCGCTGGGGATCGAGCGCGACGACCCGGACCGGCCCAGGAAGATCGCCACCTTGAACTCGGAGGCGTTCGGGGCGCCGGCTGTCCTGTTCTGCTACCTCGACCGGACGATGGGGCCCGGACAGTGGGCTGACGCGGGGATGTACCTGCAGACGGTCATGCTGTTGTTGAGGGCCGAGGGGCTGCACAGCTGCCCCCAAGTGATGTGGACGGTGTACCGGGAGACTGTCGGCCAGGCAGTCGGAGCCGATGACGGACTCGTGCTGTTCTGCGGCGTCTCAGTGGGGTTCGAGAAGGAGGGCGTGCCGCAACTGCGCACCGGGCGGGCGGACATGACGGAAACGGTGAGCTTCATCGGAGTGTGACCGCTGGACGGCCGAGATCGACAGGACAGGCCCTGAGGGTTTGCTGGTGATGTACCTGTTCACCTCCGCCTTGGACTCGGAGGTGGTCGGCTGGTCGCGGTACGACGGCACCGGCCGCACCTCCCCGACCACGGGAGACGGCGCGGAGCCGCCCTACGGCACCGGACTCGATGCGCTCAAGGACGGCTGGCGGCTGATCCAGGCCGCCCAACTCGTCCCGCCCTACCCGGGCCACGAGTACGACGTCTCCTTCCTCAAGCACGAGTTCTTCTTCGAGCGGATCGAGAAGCTCCAAACCGGCCTGTGAACCGCTCCGGGGCCGCTCCGGGTCGGCTCCGGGGAGTCGCGCCCAGCCGGGGTCCTAGCTGCTGAGGTCGGCCGGATCGACCGTGGACCGGGTGTCGTCGTGCGCCGCGACCTCGGTCGGCATCCGCAGCAGCGCGGAGGCCATCGAGGCCGCGGCGTCCGACGGGCTGTCGCCGACGCCGACCATCAGCGCCGTCAGCTGGGCGAGCAGACAGCTCTCGGCGTTCCACGGGGCGAGGAGGTAGCCGCCCAGTTCGAGGGTGACCAGGCCGTGCACGGCGGACCACATCTGGTGGGCGACGAGCCCGGGGTCCGTCGCCCGGAACCGGCCCGCCTCGATGCAGCGGGCGGCGCTCTCCACCACGCCCGTCAGCGTGTAGCGGCCGTGCCGGCGGTCCTCCTCGCCGACCGAGAACCCGCCCAGCAGCGCCCCGCCGAACATCACCCCGTACAGGTGCGGGTTGTCGAGCGCGTTGCAGCGGTAGGCGAAGCCGAGGACGGCGAGGTCGGCGACCGGGTCCGCCGTGCGGTGGACCCGGTCGAAGTGCCGCTGCAGCCGGGCGAACCCCTCGTGGACGGTCGCGCGCACCAGGCCGTTCATCCCGCCGAAGTGCGTGTAGAGGGCCATCGTCGAACTCCCCGCCTCGGCGGCGATCCGCCGGGCCGACAGTGCCTTCGGACCCTCCTCGGTGAGGAGCCGGGCGGCGATGTCGAGCAGGGCCGGACGGGCGGCGGGATCGCGGCGGCGGGGGCTCATCGGTGTGTGGTCTCCAGGGGTCGTCCTCAGGGGCCTGAGGTGGGGTCCGGGCGGGCGCGGCGGCGCACCCGGGGCCGGCGGATCATCAGCAGGACGGCGGCCGGCAGCAGGACGGCGTCGACGACGAGCAGCGCGGCGTTCCAGACGCCGTCGATGTCGTGCGAGTGGCCGGACGCGGCCCCGGTGTCGCCCTGCGGCCCGGCGGCGGGGGCGCCGACGGAGAAGCCGGCGACGCCCGAGGTCTCCTTGCCCGTGGTGAGGGCGAGCCGGTAGGTGACGACGTAGGCGCCCGGCCGGGAGATCGTGACGGGCGTGACCACGCGCTGCCCGTCCGGCCTCGGCGTGCCGCTGTCGACGGCGGTGCCGTCGGCGGCGGTCACCCGGACGAAGACGGACTTCGTGCGGAGCTCGTCGCTGAACGCCAGCACCACCTCGGCGGGCGGGGCGTCCACGGTGGCGCCGTCGGCGGGCGTCGCCGCGGTGAGCCGGAACGGCTTCGAGGAGCTCAGCCAGGCGACGGCCAGGAGCAGCAGCACCAGGACGGCGAGGCCCGCCGCCATCCGCCGCTGGAACGCACGGGTGGCGGGCGGCTTGCGCGGCTTGGCCGTCTTCCGCAGGGGCTGCGCGAGCGTCATGCGCCCGTCGGGGCCAGCGGCCGGTGCTCGACGGCGTGGCAGCTGCACGTCATCTCGTGCGCCTCCTCCGGGCTGGGCCGCAGGTGGAGGTACATCGCCACGACCATCGGGATGAACACGATCGTGTTGTAGAAGAGGTGCAACTCGACCCGGGGGAAGACGAGTTGGAGGATGCTCGTCGGTGCGGCGCGGCCGAAGAGGAAGTGGCCGGTCTGGGCCTGGAGGAGCAGCAGCAGGTGCTCGATGTGGTGCCAGAACTGGATGCCCAGGGAGATGTTCCACCACGTGCGCGCCCGTCCGACGAAACCGGGACGCAGGACGAACAGTCCGATCAGCATGACGATCGCGTAGCCGTAGTGCAGCCACTCCGAGGTGATCAGCCACGGGTAGAACTCCCCGAGGACCCCCCGGGCCTTCGGAACGGGCCGGCCGAGGCCCCAGATCTGGTAGGCCTGGACGAGGTGTTCCATCCAGTGGCCGATGACGACGATCAGGAACAGGTTGAGCAGGGCCCGGTGGTGCTGGACCACTTTCGTCCTCATGGGTCCTCCCGGTGGGGCGGATGCGTAGGGGCGGGGTTTCCGTCGTGCGGCGGGGCCTGCGCCACGCCGGTAGACCACCTTGCCAAATGCCTGGATTCGCACCCGTCTTCGAGCTTGCGCACTTGGCGCGCGGGGGCTCCCCGGGGGCGTCCGGCAGCACGGCCACCGCTCCGGGGGATTGCGGTACCCGAGCCCGGGCGGACAGCATTCCGTACAGCGGGCACCGCTGCCGGATGCGGGCCCGGAGAAGGGAGAACCGCCATGCGTCGTCGTTTAGTTGGAGCCGTCGTGCTGGCCGCCGCCGGTGCCCTCGCCCTCGCCGTCCCGGCCGAGGCCGCGACCGGCCTCCTGGTGGTGAACGGCATCCCCCACCAGAACCCGCAGCGGGGTTGCTACGCGACCTGGTCGCCGATCTCGATCCAGAACCACACGACGTCCATCGTCCTGGTCCACGCGGCGGCGAACTGTCAGGGCCCGGTGACGGCCGAGGTGGACCCGGGCCAGTCGGCGACGACGTTCGGCGCGAGCTACTTCGTCTTCTGATCAGTCGTCACACATGCTCCACGATGGCGGTCGTGCGGCTGCCGGTGGGCACCGCACGATCGGAGAAGGCGGGGCAACTCGGCGGGGACATACTGAAGTTCGTTGATCGCACGGTCGGTGCGGCGCGGCTCCGGCGGTTCGTCGGATGGCCGGCGCCCCGGTGACGAGACCAGGACGGACGGACACAGGATGGCGGACCCGCAGGACGTGATCGCGGCGCTGGGCGCCGAGGGCGGCGAGATCGACCGACTCGTCGCGGACCTGGACGAGGAGCAGTGGGGGCTGCCGACGCCGGCGCCCGGGTGGACGATCGCCCACCAGGTGGCCCACTTGGCGGCGACCTTCAAGATGGCCGGGACCGCGGCCGCGGCGCCGGACGCGTTCCGGGCGATCGTGTCGCGGATCGGCGGGGACTTCGACGGGGCGGTGCAGACGGCGCTGCTGCCCTACCTGGCGGAGCCGCCGGAGCGGCTGTACGCGCTGTGGCAGGCCGAACGGGCGGCGGCGGAGAAGGCGTTGGCGGAGGTGCCGGCCGGGGAGCTGGTGCCGTGGCTGGTGCGGCCGATCCCGGCCCCGGTGCTGGCGGCGGCCGGGATGATGGAGCTGTTCGGGCACGGGCAGGACATCGCGGACGCGCTCGGCGTGGACCGCCCGCGCACGGACCGGCTCCGGCCGCTGGTCGAATTCGCCGTCCGGGTCTGGGACTTCGGCTACCAGGCGCGGAAGCTGGCGACGCCGGAGAAGGAGTTCCGGTTCGAGATCACGGCGCCCTCCGGCGCGCTCTGGGCGTACGGCCCGGTCGACGCGACGGACCGGGTGAGCGGGCCCGCCGAGGACTTCTGCCTGCTGGTCACCCGCCGCCGCCACCCCGACGACCTGGCGGTGACCGCCACCGGTGCCGACGCGCAGGCGTGGCTGGAGATCGCCCAGGCCTACCGCGGCCCGGCCGGGGCGGGCCGCACCCCCGGGCAGTTCGCCAAGCGGTAGAGCCCCACACCCACGACGAGGAGAACCGATATGCCCGAGCTCACCTCCGACCAGGCCGCCGCCGTCGAGGTCCCGCAGCGCATCGTCGCCGCGTGGGCCGGACACGACCACGACGCCTTCGCCGACCTCTTCACCGAGGACGCCCACCTGATCCTCGCGGGGGACGTCTTCCTGCAGGGCCGCGAGGCCATCCGCACGTTCATGGCCCAGGCCTACGCGGGCCCGTTCAAGGGCACCCGGGTGACCGGCGACCCGCTGGCCGCCAAGTTCCACGGGCCCGACTTCGCCCTCGTCGTCACCCAGGGCGGCGTCCTCGCGCCGGGGGAGACGGAGGTCGCCCGCGAGCGCGCGATCCGTGCGACGTGGATGCTGTCCCGCCAGTCCGGTGGCGAGTGGCGCGTCGCCGGGTACCAGAACACCCCGATCCACGCGGGCTAGCCACACCCGAACAGGACGGTCCGCTGACGGAATGTCGGCGGACCGTCTCGGTGTGCGCGCGGCCCGGAGCCGCTACTCCACCATCGCGGTGGCGATGCGGCGGACCATCTCCCGGCGCTGCTCGCGGCCGGCCAGGTCGATGACCGTGAGCACCTCGGGGTTGGCCGCCGCCCACAGCATCGCGAGGTGGACGAGCAGGGCGAACAGCACCTGCGGCTCGAAGCGGGTCGAGACCAGGCCCCTGGCCTGGGCGTCGGCGATGGCGGCGCTCCTGGCGCGGACCTCGGCGACCCCGAGGTCGTTGAGCGCGTCCCCGTGTTCGAGGCGCTGCCAGGTGATGATCCGGGGCATGTCCGGGTGCTCCTCGTAGAGGTCGCTCAGCCCGGCCGCGAACCCGGGGAGGTCGTCCACGTCGAGGGGCACGCCCACCACGATCAGTTCGACCAGCTCGCTCCAGACGGCGTCGAACAGCCCGGACTTGTTCCCGAAGTAGTGGTAGATCTGCGCCTTGTTGCTCTGCGCGGCCGCGGCGATGCGGTCGACGCGGGCGCCGTGCAGCCCGTACGCGGCGAACTCGGCCCGGCCGGCCGCGATGAGTCTGCGCTTGGTCGCCTCCGCGTCGCGCTCCATGCACCCTACTCCTAACTAACCGGTTACTTGACAGGTCCGCCTCGGCACCAATGTAATCAACTAACCGTCCAGTTGAATACGGCTGCGGGCAACGACCACGGGGGGTTGGGGAGGGAACCGGGCGTGGAACCGGGCATGGTGATGGTCGGTCGGGACGGCGAACGGGCCCGGCTGGCCGCGTTCGTGCGGGCCGGCGACGGGCGGGCGCTGCTGCTCAGGGGCGAGGCGGGCGTCGGCAAGAGCGCGCTGCTCGACCTGGCGGGGCGGCTCGCCGCCGGGGACGGTCAGCTGGTGGTCCGCGCCACCGGGGTCGAGGCGGAGGCCGAACTGCCGTACGCCGGACTGCACCAGCTGCTCTACCCGTTGCTCTCCGACGCCGGGCGGCCGGCCAGCGCAAGGCTGGACGCCGCCGCGCGGGCGGCGCTCGACGCCGCGTTCGGCGGGATGGACGGTCCGCCGCCCTCGGTCATGGCCCTCGGCATCGCCGTGCTCAACCTGCTGTCGGCGGCGGCCTCGCGCAGACCGGTGCTGCTGGTCCTCGACGACGGCCAGTGGCTGGACGACGCCAGCGCCGACGTGTGCGGGTTCGTCGGCCGCCGGCTGAGCGGCAGCCCCGGCGTGAAACTCCTGGTGGCCGTCCGCAGCGACACCGCCTCCCGCTTCGACACGGCCGCGCTGCCCGAGGCGCCCGTCGCCGCGCTCGCCGCCGACGACGCCGCGTGCCTGCTGGCCCGTCACCACCCCGAGCTGGACGCGCGGCTGCGCGGCCTCGTGCTGGACCAGGCCCGCGGCAACCCGCTGGCCCTGCTGGAGCTGCCCGCCCACCTGGCCGCCCGCGCGACGGCCCCCGCCGCCGGTGCGCCGGAGGACCTGCTCGGCCTGCACGCCGTGCCGCTGCCCCGGCGGATCCAGGACGTCTACGCCGCCCGCATCGCGCGCCTCGGCGACTCCGTCCGGGCGGAGCTGCTGACGGGCGCCCTCGACGGCGCGACGGCCAGGGCGGGCGACGGCCCGGCCCCGGGCTACCGCATGCGCGGCGTCGACGAGGCGCTCGGGTGCGGCCTGCTGGTCGTCGAACCGGCCACCGGCGAACCCGCCTTCCGGCACCCCCTCGTCCGGTCGAGCATCGTGCAGCTGTCCACCCCCGACCAGCGCCGCGCCGCCCACCGGGTGCTGGCGCACGTCCACCGGGAGAACGTGGAGCGGTGCGCCACGCACCTGGCCGCGGCCACCGTCGACCCCGACGAGGACGTCGCCGCCGCCCTGGAGACCGCGGCCCGCTCGGCGACCCGGCGCGGCGGCGCGCTCATGGCGGTGTCCTGGCTGACCCGCGCCGCCGAGCTGAGCGAGTACGGCGCCGACCGCTCCCGGCGGCTCGGCGACGCGGCGTTCGTCGCCGGGCAGGCCGACCGGCTCGGCCAGGCCCGCAGCCTCGCCCTCGCCGCGTCGGCCGGCGGGCCGGACGAGAACCCGGCCGCCGTCCTCGCCAACGCCTACCTGGCGCTCTACCAGGACGGAGACGTGCGCTCCACCCACCGTCAGGTCCTGGCCGCGGTGAAGAAGCTGCGCGACGAGACGCCGGGCCGGCCCGACGACGAGGTGCTCCACCGCCTGGTCAGCCTCCTGCTCGCCGTCAGCCAGTACGCCGGCGGCCACGCCGCCTGGGAACGCACCCACGAGGTGCTCGCCTCCCTCGGCGACCTCGCCACCGAGCGCGCCCGGATGTACGGCAGCACCTGGAGCGACGTCGTCCGCCACGGCGCGGGCTGGGCCGGACCGGTCGAACGGGCCGCGGCCGGCCTGGCCGACCAGGACCCCTGGGACGTCACGCGGCTGGCCGTGTCGGCCTACCACCTCGACCTCCTGACGCCGCTGCGCCCCCACCTGGAGCGCGTGGTGGACCGCGAACTGGAGACCGGCGCCACGTCCAGCGGCATCGTCATGCTGCACCTGATCATGCTCGACCAGCTGGCGGTCGGTCACTGGGAGGCGGCCGAGCGCACCGGGCGCCGGGCGCTGGCCCTCGCGGTCGAGCGCGGCCACGGACTGTTCGCCCACCAGACGCGCGCCTACCTGGCCCAGCTGGCCGCCGTGCGCGGTCGGGCGGACGAGGCGCGGGACCTGCAGGCCGCCGTCGACGCGTGGGCCCGACCGCGCGGCGTCGGGTTCCTCACCCAGATCGCCGACTCCGTCGGCGCGACCACCGCGCTGAGCGCCGGCGACTTCGAGACCGCGTTCCTCTACGCGATCGGCATCACGGCCCCCGGGGCGTTCCGGCCCTACGCCTACCAGGCGTCGCGGACCCTGCTCGACCTCGTCGAGGCGGCCCTGCACACCGGGCGCGCCGAGCAGGCCCGCGACCACGCCCTCGCCGCGCGGGACGCCGGACTGCCCGGGATCTCGCCGCGCCTGGCGCTGATCACCTACGGCGCCCTGGCGATGACGGCCGACGACGACGGGGAGGCGGCCGCGATGTACGCGCGCGCCGCCGCCCACCCGGCCGCCGAGCGGTTCCCGTTCGAGCTGGCCCGGATCCGGCTGGCCCACGGGGTCCGGGTGCGCCGCACCCAGGGCGGCGCAGCGGCCCGCGAGTTCCTCGCCCCGGCGGCCGACGCGCTCGACCGGCTCGGCGCCGGCGGCTGGGCCGCGCGGGCGCAGGCCGAACTGCGGGCGGCCGGGGCCGTCCCCCGGACGCCGGCCGTGCCCGCCGCGACGGTGGCGCTCACGTGGCAGGAGCGCCGGGTCGCGGACCTGGCCGCCGGGGGCCTGACGAACAAGGAGATCGGCGAGCAGATGCGGCTGTCACCCCGCACCGTCGGCGCGCACCTCTACCGCGCGTTCCCCAAGCTGGGCATCACGACGAGGGCGGCGCTGCGCGACGCGCTGACCAGGCTGGACGGCCGCCTTGCGACACCGTGACCTCGGCACGCCGACCAGGTTGGACAGCCGCCTCGCCGCACCGTGACGTCAGCCCGTGCCGGCGGCGACCTCCTCGATGCGGCGGGCCAGGTACTTGCGCTCGGTGTCGGTGGTGGCCAGGTCGAGGGCCAGGCGGTAGGCGTGGGCGGCCTCGTCCCAGCGTTCGAGGCGGCGCAGGAGGTCGGCGCGGACGGCCGGCAGCAGGTGGTAGCCGCTGAGTTCGCGGCCGGCGGCGAGCTCGTCGACCAGGGCCAGGCCGGCCGCCGGGCCCTCGGCCATCGCGACGGCCACCGCGCGGTTGAGCTCGACGACGGGGGACGCGGCGAGGCCCGCGAGGCGGGCGTAGAGGTGGGCGATCGCGGACCAGTCGGTGTCCGCCTCGGAGGGGGCGGTCGCGTGGCAGGCGGCGATGGTGGCCTGGAGCTGGTAGTGGCCGACCTCGCCGAGGTCCAGGGCCGACTCCAGCAGGGCGACGCCCTCGTCGATCTCCGCGCGGTGCCAGCGCGAGCGGTCCTGGTCGGCGAGGGGCACGAGCTCGCCGTCGGGGTTCACCCGGGCGTCCCGGCGGGCGTGGTGGAGCAGCATGAGCGCGCCCAGGCCGAGCACCTCGGGCTGGTCGGGCATCAGACGGGCGAGGAGGCGGACGAGCCGGATCGCCTCGCCGCACAGGTCGGGCCGCAGCAGGTCGGCGCCGGTGGAGGCGGCGTAGCCCTCGTTGAAGAGCAGGTAGAGCACGGCGAGGACGCCGGGCAGCCGCTGCGGGAGGAGTTCCTTGCCGGGCACCTGGTAGGGGATGCCGGAGTGGCGGATCTTCTCCTTGCCGCGCACGAGGCGCTTGGCCATGGTCTGTTCGGAGACCAGGCAGGCGCGGGCGATCTCGGCGGTGGTGAGGCCGGCGAGGGTGCGCAGGGTGAGGGCGACGCGGGAGACGAGCGGCAGCGCCGGGTGGCAGCAGGTGAACATGAGCCGCAGGCGGTCGTCGGTGATGTCGTTGGGCTCGGCGGGGGCCCGTTCCTCGTCGTGGCGCAGGTCGACGGCGATCTGCTGGAGCTTGACGGCCTCGACCTTGCGGCGGCGCAGCCGGTCGATGGCGCGGTTGCGCGCGGTGGTGACGATCCAGGCGCCGGGGCGGGCGGGCACGCCGTCCTGCGGCCAGCGGGCGAGCGCCTGGGCGAAGGCCTCCTGGGCGCATTCCTCGGCGAGGTCCCAGTCGCCGGTGGTGCGGATCAGCGTCGGGGGGGGGGCGCGGCCCCGAGCGGGCGCCGGTGGGTGTGAGCGAGGGGGCGAGGGAGATCCATCGCTCGCGCGCGGGCGGGGGGGCGGGAGAC
>NZ_JBHWGV010000088.1:33150-40214 GCF_042732955.1 Kitasatospora sp. NPDC059747
CTTGTGCGGGGGCGTGCGCGGTGGGTGCTCTCCCCGCCCCCGGGGCGGCGGGCGCGGGCCGGCCGGGCGCCCCCCCCCCCCCCCCCACGGCGGACTCGACGTTCACGCTCAGCCGCGGAAGGGGCGGATCTCGATCACGCCGTACTCGGCCACGGGATGGCGGGCGGCGATCTTGACGGCCTCTTCGAGGTCGGCGCAGTCGATGATGTCGTAGCCCGCGATGACCTCCTTGGTCTCCGCGAACGGGCCGTCGCCGAGCACGACCTCGCCGCCGCGCAGGCGGACGGTGGTGGCGGCGTGGTAGGGGCTCAGCTCGTCGCCGTGCAGGCGGATGCCGGCCGCGTCGAGCTCGTCGGCCCAGGGCATCGGCTCGTCGGGCTCGACCGGCTTCTGCGGCTCGCCCTCGTAGGCGGCCTTGTCGACGCAGACGAAGAGCATGAACTTCATAACCCCAACTCTCAGTTGACGGACGCGCGGCAACCGAATTCTAGGGCGGGACCGGCACCGGCCGCCCGGTGATCGCACCGGGCGGCCGGAACGGACCGTCCGTCACCGCACTCCCACGACGAACAGGGGGAGCGGTTCTGGACAATCACGTGGTCGGACAGCGCGGGACACTTCTCAGCTCAGGCCCTTGGCGGCGAGCTCGCGCACCACCGTCCAGGCCGCGGCGCCGAAGTCGCCGACCGCGGTGCGGTTGACGTTCTTGATCGTGTCGCAGGCCTGGTGGAAGCACGGGTCGTTCTCCTGGCCCGCGGTGCCGCCGTACTTCTTGGCCTGGTCCGGGGTCTTGACCTCGGCCGCGCCGCCGAACAGGCCGCTGGTCGGGACGCCCGCGTTCATCAGCGGCCCGTAGTCGGAGTCGCCGTCGAACGTGGTGGGCGGGTGCGGATCGGTGGCCATGCCGCGCGCGGCGAACGCGTCGGTGAACAGCTTCGTGATCTTGTCCGACCCGGCGGGTCCGCTGCCGTCGAAGACGTAGCGGGTGTAGTTGGGCGAGCCGATCGAGTCCAGGTGGACGGCGGCGAAGATCTTGGCCACCTCGGCCGGGCCGATCGTGTCGACGTAGTGGAGCGAGCCCTGGAGTCCGACCGCGCCGGTGGCGTCGCGGAAGGCGCGGGTCTCCTCGGCGCCGAAGAACGCGAAGCGGACCTTGTAGTGCGGCGGCACGTGCAGGCGCGCGAGCTGCCGCGCGATCTCCAGGGCCGTCGCCACGCCGGTGCCGTTCTCGTTGATCCCGGGGCCGCTGGGCAGGGCGTCGAGCTCGGCGTGCACGAGCACGACGTGGTTCGGGTCGCCGCCGCGCGTCTCCGCGATGATGTTGCGGGTCTCCGCGTTGGGATTCTGCTCGGTGTTCGTCACGAGGTGGACGGTCGCGCCGGTGCTCGACGTGGCCGCCTGGTAGAGGGCGAGGCCACTGGCATAGTCGAGGCCGACCACCGGGATGCCCGTGGGCCCGCCGATCGTGCCGGTCAGCGCGCCGTCACGGCCCGGCTGGCCCTCGTTGAACATCATCACGGCCTTGTAGCCGGCCGCCTGCGCGTTGGCCGTCTTCGGCGCGAAGCCGCAGCCGCCGCGCTGGATCAGCGCGATCCGGACGGCCCCGGCCGGCACCGGGGGGAAGTCCCCGGGGGCGCAGCCGGAGGCCGAACTCGGCTGGGGCGTCGGCGGGACGACCACGTTGGTCGTCGGCACCACGGTGCCCGTCACGTCCGCGCTGCCCGAGTAGACGAACGTGTCGGCCTTGATGGTGACGGCGTTGGGAGAGACCTCGGTCAGCGCGGCGGGGCTCAGTTCCCGGTAGTACGGGATGGTGAACTGCTGCTCCTGGACGTCGTAGCCGGAGTGGCGCAGGGTGCGCTCCACGTAGTCGGCGGCGGCGTCGTACCCGTCGGTGCCGGAGGCGCGCAGGCCGTCGTTGTGGTCGGCGATGCGCTGGAGGGCGCGGACGTGGGTCATGATGCCGTTGGTCGTGACGCCCCTGGCGAGAGCGAGGTCGGGAGAGTCGCCGTCGTCGGCGCTCGCGGGCGTGGCCGCGCCCGCGAGGGCTATCGCCGTCAAGAGGGTGGTGAACAGGGCGGTCCATCTTCGCAAGGGGTTCCTCCTGGGAACGGGTGTGTGGGAGAGGCCGCCAGGCGCGCCGGCTCGTTCGCGATCGGCTACTTGTAGGCGAGCGCCTGGAGTTCGAAGAGTTCCGCGTACAGGCCGTCGGCCTTCATGAGGGTGGCGTGGTCGCCGGTCTCGACGACGCGGCCGTCGCGGACGACGACGATCAGGTCCGCCATGCGCACGGTGGAGAACCGGTGCGAGACGAGGAGCGTGATCGCGCCGGTGGACGCGCCGAGGGTGCGGGCCTGGGTCGCGTAGCGCTCGAAGAGGTGGTGCTCGGCCTCGGGGTCGAGCGCGGAGGTGGGTTCGTCGAGGACGAGGAGCAGCGGGGCCTCGCGCATCAGGGCCCGGCCGAGGGCGAGCTTCTGCCACTGGCCGCCGGAGAGTTCGGCGCCCTCGGTCCAGCTGGTGCCGAGCTGGGTGTCGAGGCCGTCGGACAGCTGGCCGACGACGTCGGTGGCGTGGGCCTTTTCGAGGGCCTCGCGGACGGCCGCGTCGTCGTCGAGCCGGGGCAGGTCGCCGACTCCGACGGTGTGGCGGGCGGGCAGCTCGAAGCGGACGAAGTCCTGGAAGCCGGCGGCGATCCGCTCGCGCCACTCCTCGGTGGGCAGGTCGCGCAGGTCGGTGCCGTCGAGCAGGATGCGGCCGCGGGTGGGGCGGTAGAGGCCGCACAGGAGTTTGACGAGGGTGCTCTTGCCGGCGCCGTTCTCGCCGATGACGGCGACGGTGGAGCCGGCCGGCAGGGCGAGCGAGACGCCGGACAGGGCCGGGGCGTCGGTGCCGGGGTAGGCGAAGTCGACGTCGTCCAGCCGGATGCCGCGGGTGAAGCGCTCCGGGGGTGCCTGCCGTGCGGCGGGGGCGTCGGCCCGGGTGACGACGTCGCGCATGGTGTCCATGCGGCGCAGGGTGCCGGTCATCCGCTGGAGGTCGCCGAGGAGGTTGACGGCCGAAGCGACCTGCCGGTTGACCTGCGTGGCGAGCGAGATGACGAGCACGACGTCGCCGACGCCGTGGCGACCGGAGATCGCCTCGCGGATCACCAGGATCATGGCGCCCATGTAGGCGAGGCCGAACACGGTCTGCCCGCCGGCGCGGACGGCGGCGGCGCGGGTGTTGGCGCGCCACAGGCCGCGGCTGGTGGTGTCCCACAGTTCGGCGTGGCGGCGGCGCAGTTCGTCGCTCATCCGGAAGACCCGCAGCTCGCCGGCGAAGCGGGCGTTGGCGGAGAGCCGGAAGAGGTTGAGCGCGATGCGGGTGGGCTCGGCGGTGGCGGTCCTGGCGCGGTCGGTGACGGCCTCGGCCTTGCGGCCGGCGATCAGCGGCGGGACGGCGGCCAGCGGCAGCAGCAGGAGCAGCGGGTTGAGCCGGGCGAGCAGGACGGCGGTGAAGACCACGGCGAGGATCAGCCCGAACAGGCTGAACAGGGCCTGGAAGGCGTTCGGGAAGCGCCGGCTCTCGGGCTGGAGGACGGTCACGAGGTCGGCGTAGTCGGAGCGCTCGTGGTGCTCGATGCCCTCGGAGCCGTTGGAGAGGGTGATCAGGTCCTCGACGAAGTGCTGCTCGGCGAGTTCGGCGAGTTCGAAGTAGGCGACGTGGGCGAAGTTGCCGAAGGACAGCGTGACGACGGCGAGGATCGCGACGACGATCCCGTACCCGCCCGCGGTGCCGCCGTGGCCCTGGACGACGGCGTCGGTCATGAGGCCGAGGAAGGCGGCGAGCAGGGGTGCGGCGACGGCACCGGCCATCATCAGCACGGTCGCGGTGACGGTCTTGCGCCAGTCGACCTTCCAGGCGATCGAGAGCAGCCGCCAGGTGCCGGACAGGGTCTCCTTCATCGTGCGCTCCCGGCTGCTTCGGTGCTCTCGGTGGTCTCGTCGTCGGAGGTGACTTCCCCGGAGGTGTCCGCGTCGGAGGTGTCCGCGTCCGTGAAGCGGTCGGCCTGGAGGCGGAAGAGCCGGGCGTAGCGGCCCTCGGCGGCGAGGAGTTCGTCGTGGCTTCCCTGCTCGGCGACCCGGCCGCCCTCCAGCACGACGATGTGGTCGGCCTGGCGGACGGTGGAGAAGCGGTGCGAGATCAGCAGCGTGGTGGCCCCGCGGGAGAGTTCGGTGAACTCCCGGAAGAACCCGGCCTCGGCGCGGACGTCCAGGCTCGCGGTGGGCTCGTCGAGGACCAGGACCGGCGAGCCGTGCCGCAGCGCGAACAGGGCGCGGGCGAGGGCGACGCGCTGCCACTGCCCGCCGGAGAGGTCGCCGCCGCCGTCGAGGTGGCGGGCGAGCGGGGTGTCGAGGCCGCGCGGCAGCCCGTCGAGGGCCTCGCGCAGGCCGACGGCGTCGATGACGGCCTCCACACCGGCGCGGTCGTCGCGGTGCGCGACGGACCCGAAGGCGACGTTGTCGGCGGCGGAGACCTCGTAGCGGGCGAAGTCCTGGAAGATGACGCCGAGTTTGGCCCGCCAGGCCTCGACGGGGTAGCTGCGGATGTCGACGCCGTCCAGCTTGATGGTGCCGGACGTGGGCTCGTAGAGCCGGGCGAGGAGCTTGACGAGCGTCGTCTTGCCGGCGCCGTTGAGGCCGACGAGCGCGGTGCACCGCCCGACGGTGAGGGTGAGGTCCAGGCCGTCGAGGATCACCCGGTCCTCGCCGGGGTAGTGGAAGGAGACGTCCTCGAAGGTGATGGTGTGCGCGGGCTCCGGCACCTCGACGGCCGCGGCCCGGGCGGGCTCCTCCGCCGCGAGGCGGCCCAGGAAGCTCTTGGTGGCGCCGTAGGCGTGCATGCCGACGGCCGTCGGCAGGTCGGACTCGCGGTAGAACTCGCCGAGGGTGAGCGCGCTGAGCGCCGCCGTGACGACCAGGGCGAAGTCGGTGAGGGTGAGGTCGGCGCCGGGACCGGCCGCGCCGCGCCCCACGAGGGCCATCACGGTCGCGGTCACCGCCATGCCCCAGGCGGTGAACCAGACGAACGGCCACAGGTAGATGCGGCGCCGGGCCGCCCACAGCGGCACCAGCCACTCCCGGTAGGAGGAGCCCCAGAAGCCGCGCAGCCAGCCGTTCAGGCCGAAGACGCGGATCTCCTTGGCGGCGCCCGAGGCGATCGCGAGCTCGCGCAGGTAGTCGTTCTTCAGCTCGGCGCCGTCGAGTTCGAAGCGGACGTCGGCGTACTTGCGCAGCCCGCCGCGCAGCCCGTAGCGGAACAGCAGCACGGCGACGACCAGCCCGGCCGCGGCGAGCCAGGAGAAGACGGCGCCCACCACCCCGGCGTAGCCGGCGAGTTGGGTGTAGCGGCCGATCAGCGCGAGCTGGCCGGCGCAGGCCTGACCCGGGCTCTGCACCCAGGTCTCCAGCTCGCGGGCGGCGGTGCGCAGGTCCTCCACGACCTGCGGGTCCTCCAGCGGGCCCACGCTCGTCGTGCCGGTGGCGGCGGCGATCACGTCGTCGATCACCTCGCCGTCGATCCGCCGGGCCACCAGCTCGCCGACCGACTCGCGGACGGGTGCGACGACCTGCTGCCCGATGAAGGCCGCCGCGGCCACGAAGAACGCGCCGAGCAGCGAGTCCCACGCGGGGGAGTCCAGGCCGCCGGCCATCGCCGCCGGCACCTTGCCGAGCAGCACCGCCGTCGCGACCACGAACACCACCGGCAGCGCGCCCAGCAGCACGTTGACGAGCACGTCGAGGGCGATCAGCCCGGCGCCCGCACGGCGGGTGAGCGCCGAGATCTCCAGCCGCTCGCGCACCAGGCGGGCCGCCGTGCTCTCCGCGCCCCCGGTCTGCGGGGCGCTCACCGCGCACGCTCCCCGGCGCCGCGTTCCAGAACCTTCGCCATCGTTCCTCCGTGTCTCCGGTGGGGTGTCTCGGCCGCCACCCCCTTGGCCGTTGCTGCCACTGCGACGAACCGGGCCCCGCCGGATGGACGGACCGCGTCCGTCCGGCGGGCCGCCCGTCCCGTCAGATGCGGAGCACGACCTTCCCGACGTACGCGCCGTGCATCAGGTTGACGGCGGCGCTCACGCCGTTCTCCAGGCCGTCGACGACCGTCTCGGCGACGACGATCTCCCCCGAGCGCACCCACTTCGGGAACCGCTCGTCGAAGACCGGGAACAGCTCGGGGTGGTCGAAGGTGTAGTAGCCGAGGAGTTCGAGCCGCTTGCCGATCACGGCCATCATGTTGCGCGGGCCCTCCGCGGATCCGGTGCGGATCTCCTCGTTGCGCCCGCCCATGACGATCCGCCCGCGCGGGCGCATCGCGTCGATCGCCGCCTCCAGGTGGGCGCCGCCGACGTTGTCGTAGTACACGTCCAGCTCCGGCAGCCGCGGCCGCACGCCCTCGTGGTAGTCGAAGGCGTCGTCGAAGCCGAGGCTCTCCCTGAGGTAGCGGACCTTCTCCGGCGTGCCCGCCGAGCCGATCACCCGGGTCGCCCCCCGCAGCCGGGCCAGCTGGCCCGCCATGCTGCCCACCCCACCGGCCGCGCTGGACACGAAGAACGTGTCGCCCGGCCGGATCTGCGCCACCTCGGTGCCGACGTAGGCCGTCAGCCCGAAGCACAGGTGGTGGGTGAGCGAGGGGTAGGCGTCCGGGTCGACCCGGCGGAACTCGCCGGCCTCCGCGACCGCGTAGTCGCGGAAGCCGAACCGGTGCCAGACGACGTCCCCGGGGCTCAGCCGTTCGTCGGCGGTGTCGACCACCTCGCCGATCGCGTCGCACCACATCGGCGCCCCGACCGCGAAGTCGGGGATGTCGAGCGTGCTCAGGTCGTTCATCCGCAGGACCAGCCCGGGATCGATCGACATGAACAGGTTGCGGACGACGACCTGGCCGGGGCCCGGTTCCGGGACCGGGACCTCGACCACCCTGGTGTCCCCGGGCCGCGGGGAGCGGGCCGCGGGGCGGGGCCCCCCGGGCGCCTCCCCCCCCGGGCGCACGAGAATCTCCCCCAGGTCGGGGGGCGGCCCCCCCGC
>NZ_JBHWGV010000089.1:0-22610 GCF_042732955.1 Kitasatospora sp. NPDC059747
CGCCCGGTTACATTCCGAACCCGGAAGCTAAGCCTCACAGCGCCGATGGTACTGCAGGGGGGACCCTGTGGGAGAGTAGGACGCCGCCGAACAATTCTTCTGAAAAGCCCCTGATCCATTCGGATCAGGGGCTTTTCGCATTTCCGGGGACTTTTCCGGTCGGTCCCGGGGATCCCCTCGTGGTGCATCCACCTGCAGGTGGTGCTAGGTCCACCCCGGAATTGGGGTGTCACGGCCAGTGTCGGTGGCGTCCGCTTCGTGAACACTGATGGTGGACGATCGAGACCGGCATCAGGAGCTTCCGTGACAACAACGAGTCGAACGAGCGGCGCGGGTGTGCGCGTTCAGGCGCAGGCGGCCCTGGAGTCGGGTGGCCAGGGGCTGGCTCGGCTGGGCCTCCTGGTGCTGGGTGCGGTGCCGGGGTTCGCCCTGCCCGTGCTGGCGGCCGTGCTGGCCGGCGTCGTGACGGCCCAGGTGATGGCGTACTACTACCCGGTTGCGCTGTTCGCCCTGGTGGCCGCGGCCCTCGCCGGCGGCACGGTGGCCGCGCTCTTCGTCCGCCCCACGGCGAACCGCACGCGCAGGCAGCTGGAGCGCTGGCACGGCATACGTCTGCCGGCCGTCTATGAGCCGATGCCGGCGCTGGAGCCGGACGAGCGCGGGCACTGGTGGACGGGCTACTCGTACCACCGCTCCCGGACGGTCGCGAAGTACGCGCAGCTGCTGCACTGGGGCTTCCGGGACCGGACCACCCGCGGCGAGATGGCCTGGCTGGTGGTGAATCCGCTGGCGGTACTGGCCCTGGCGGGTCCGCTGGTCGGTCTCATCCTCTTCAGTACGGCCTATGTGATCTCGGGTCCGAGGTCCTACGAGGGCATCGGGTTGGTGCGTCCGGTCCAGTTGTCGCTGGTGGTGAACTTCGGGCTCGGGCTGGGCATGGTGGCGCTCGCGGTGCTGCTGGCGCCGTTCGCGGTGCGCCTCCACGCCGAGCTGGCGCGGCGGGTGCTGGACCAGGACGGCCGGGCCACGCACGCCCAGCTGACCAAGCGGGTGGCCGAGTTGACCGAGACCCGGGCGGACGCGGTCGGCGATCAGGCGGCCGAGCTGCGGCGGATCGAGCGGGACCTGCACGACGGCGCGCAGGCGCGGCTGGTCGCGATCGGGATGACGCTCGGCACCATCGAGCACCTGATGGACACGGACCCGACGGCCGCCCGCGAGCTGCTGTCGGAGGCGCGGCAGTCCTCGGCCCGGGCGCTGCAGGAGCTCCGGGACCTCGTCCGCGGCATCCACCCGCCGGTCCTAGCCGAGCGCGGACTGGGCGACGCCGTCCGGGCGTTGGCGCTGGACAGCGCGCTGCCGACGGAGGTGTGCGTGAGCGTGCCGGACCGGCTGCCCGCCCCGGTGGAGGCTGCTGCCTACTTCAGCATCTGCGAGCTGCTGGCCAACGCGGCCAAGCACTCGCACGCGGAGCAGGTCTGGGTGGACATCCTCTACCGGGCCGGCTCGCTGCGGGTCACGGTGACGGACGACGGGGTCGGCGTGGCGGAGCCGGCGAAGGGGACGGGCCTGCGCGGCATCGAACGTCGATTGGGTACCTTCGACGGTGTCCTCGCCATCGACAGTACGTCCGGCGGTCCGACCACCATCACCTTGGAGCTGCCGTGCGAGTTGTCCTCGCCGAGGACCTCTACCTCCTTCGCGAAGGCCTGATCCGGCTGCTGGAAGCGCACGGCTTCACCATCGCCGCCGCCGTCGAGACCGGGCCCGAGCTCCTGGAGGCGTTGCTGACGCATCGGCCGGACGTGGCCGTGGTCGACGTCCGGCTGCCACCGACGCTGACGGACGAGGGCTTGCAGGCGGCGCTGCAGGCCCGCCGGGAGATCACGGGACTCCCGGTCCTGGTGCTGTCGCAGCACGTCCAGCAGCTGTACGCGAGGGAGCTGTTGGCCGACGGCACGGGCGGGATCGGGTACCTCCTGAAGGACCGGGTCTTCAACGCCGACCAGTTCATCGACGCGGTCCGCCGGGTGGCGGCCGGCGGCACGGCGATGGACCCGGACGTCATCGCGAAGCTGATGCAGACCACGGCCCGTCGTCCGGGGCCGCTGCTGCGGCTGTCGCCGCGCGAGCGCGAGGTGCTGGAGCTGATGGCGGAGGGCTGTTCGAACTCGGCCATCGCCGCCCGGCTGACGGTGAGCGACGGCGCGGTGGCCAAGCACATCGCCAACATCTTCACCAAGCTCGAACTCGCCCCGGACGAGGACGCCAACCGCCGCGTCCTCGCGGTCCTGGCCTACCTCAACGGCACCGCCGGGCGGACGGCCTGACGCTCCGCCCGGTCCCGGGGCGGTCCGGGCGCGCCCTCCCCTGTGACGCTCCGGCCTGTGGAAACGCTGAAACGCGCGTACGAGTAAACTCCGGTGGGCCGAGCCCCGGAGGTAGGTCAGCCGTCCGGCGCCCCCCGACCAGCGGGAACCGGCAGCGAGGCAGCGCACGGCAGCAGCCGAAATCCAGGGGTTGATAGACGTCATGGCACGCCCAACGCTCACCAAGGCCCACCGGGGCCTGCTCGGCATCGTCGCGGCCGGGGCCTGCATCATCTCGGGCATCGGCTTCGCGGGGTCGTACAACGCGGTGCGGGAACTGGCCTCCGAGAAGGGCTTCGGTGCCTTCTCCTACGCCTTCCCGATCGGCGTCGACGCCGGCATCGTCGTCCTCCTGGCGCTCGACCTGGTCCTGACCTGGCTGCGGATACCCTTCCCGCTGCTGCGGCAGACCGCCTGGGTGCTGACCGTCGCGACCATCGCCTTCAACGCCGCCGCCTCGTGGGGCGATCCGCTCGGCATGGGGATGCACGCCGTCATCCCGGTGCTGTTCGTCGTGGTCGTCGAGGCCTCCCGGCACGCGGTGGGCCGGATCGCGGCGATCACCGCGGACCGGCACATGGAGTCGGTGCGGATGATGCGCTGGCTGCTCTCCCCGGTGCCGACCTTCCGGCTCTGGCGGCGGATGAAGCTGTGGGAGCTGCGCTCGTACGACGAGGTCGTCCGGCTGGAGCAGAACCGGCTGGTCTACCGGGCGCAGCTGCGCTTCCGGTACGGGCGCGGCTGGCGCCGGTCGGCTCCGATCCAGGCGCTCCTGCCGCTGAAGCTCGCCAAGTACGGCGTGCCGCTGGACCCGTCGCTGCTCGACCGGCTGGACGACGAGGCCCGCGAGCGCGAGGCGAAGGAGGCCCTGGAGCTCCAGCCGCAGGAGCAGCGCGCCGCCGCGGCCATCGCCCCGGCCGGTCTGGAGGTTCCCCTGCAGCCCCAGCCCCAGCAGCCCCAGCAGCGCCAGGCCCAGCCGCATCCGTCTCAGCAGGCCCAGCAGGCCCAGCAGGCCCAGCAGATTCAACAGCCCGGTCCCGAGGCTCAGCCGCAGCCCCAAGCTCAGCCGCAGGAGGTCCCGGCGGCCGTCCCGCCGATGTCGGCCGAGGTGGCCGCGCCGATGCTCGCCAAGCTGGCCGCCGTCCGTCTGCGCGCGGCCCAGGAGCCGGAGGGCACGGAGGAGGTGGCCCCGCAGCCGCTGCGCGAGGAGCTCAACGTGTGGACGGCACGGCCGGTCCGCACCACCGGCGGCCACCAGGCCGACGCCAGCCCGGGCAGCCGCGTGCCCGGCCAGGCCTCCCCGTGGTTCAAGCCCCCGCGCCCGCTGGACGAGGAGTCGGCGCCCGGGGCCGCGCCGAAGCCCCAGGCCCAGGCCGGGACCCAGCACCCGGTGCAGCAGGGGCAGGACCCCGCACCCGCCCAGGAGCCCGTACAAGCCGAGCCCGTACTAGCCGAACTCGTCCAGGCCGCGCACGTCCAGGCCGAGCCCGCCGTGCGCGCCGAGGAGCTGGCCCCCGTCGAGGCCGCCGGCCCGCGTCCCGCTCCGGCCCGGCTCGACCCGGAGCTGGCCTTCGAGGCGCTGGTCTCGTACATCGACACCTTCGAGCACCACCCCGACCCGCAGCGCCTCGCCGACTGGCTGACCAGGGAGTACGGCCTGACCGGCAACCGCCCGGACGGCTCGGTGCACCCCAAGGACGTCGCCGAGCTCTACCCGCAGCTGCGCGACCGCTACGCCGCCGCCGGGAGGGACTGACCGGGTGATCCGCGGCCGGACACCGCCGCGACCCCGCGTCCACCGCTCGGTCGGCCATTGACGCCCGACCCGGCCGGAGTTACCTTCGCCTCAACAATCTGTTGAAGCGCTGGTTCGGCACGGAGGAGTACGGATGTCGCAGGTCGAGGTCGACGGTAGCGGGTCGACGAGCGGGGCCTCCTTCTCCGCCGCCGCCCTCGACGCCGTGGAGGCGCTGCTGGCCCCGGTCGACGCCGACCTGGCGCGCCGCTACCCGGGCGACTCCGGGACCAGGCAGCCGGTGCACACCGTCTACGTCCCGGCCGACGCCTTCGCCGCCGACACCGTCCGCTCGTGGGGCCGCCAGGCCCTCGAAGCGTTCGACACCCACGCCGGCACCCCGGCCGAGCTCGCCCGCGCCCTCGGCGTCGCCGACGGCGCCCTGCTCGCCGACGTGCACGCCCGCGTCCGCGCCAAGCTGGAGCGCGAGCCGATCGAGGACCTGCGGATCGACTTCGAGGACGGCTACGGCCCCCGCCCGGACGCCGAGGAGGACGCCGCCGCCGTCCGCGCCGCCGAACTCGTCGCGGCCGCCGTGGCGGACGGCAGCGCCCCGCCGTACATCGGCATCCGGATCAAGTGCATGGAGGCGCCGGTCCGCGCGCGCGGCATCCGCACCCTGGAGCTGTTCCTGGCCACCCTGCTCGCCGGGGGCGGGCTCCCGGACGGCCTGGTCCTCACCCTGCCGAAGGTGACCTACGCCGCGCAGGTGACCGCGCTGGTGCGGCTGCTGGAGGACTTCGAGCGGCGCGCCGGGCTGCCGGCCGGCCGGATCGGCTTCGAGATCCAGATCGAGACCACCCAGGCGATCCTCGGCCCGGACGGCCGGGCCACCGTCGCCCTGATGATCGAGGCCGCCGAGGGCCGCGCCACCGGCCTGCACTACGGCACGTTCGACTACAGCGCCTCCTGCGGCGTCAGCGCGGCCTACCAGAGCATGGACCACCCGGTGGCCGACCACGCCAAGGCCGTCATGCAGGTGGCCGCGGCCGGCACCGGGGTCCGGCTCTCCGACGGCTCGACCAACGTCATCCCGACCGGCTCCACCGAGCAGGTCCACGCCGCCTGGAAGCTCCACCACGGCCTCGTCCGCCGCTCGCTGGCCCGCGCGTACTACCAGGGCTGGGACATGCACCCGGCGCACCTGCCGACCCGGTACGCCGCCGTGTACGCCTTCTACCGGGAGGGCCTGGAGGCCGCCTCCGCGCGGCTCGCCGCCTACGTCGCGAAGGCGGGCGGCGACGTGATGGACGAGCCGGCCACCGCCCGCGCGCTCAGCGGCTACGTGCTGCGCGGCCTGGACTGCGGTGCGGTCGACCCGGCCGAGGTCACCGCCCTGACCGGCCTGGACCGCGCCCAGCTGGACGCCCTCGCCGGCCGCTGACCGCCGCCCGTCCGATCCCCGCGGCCGACTAGGCTGGCGGTGCCGCCCCGCACGCCGGGGGCGTGCGCCGCCAGCCTTCGCCGTCTTCCGGGAGAACCACCGCGCCATGTCCGCCACGCCGGAGCCGACCCCCAGGCCGTACCTCACCATCCGGCAGGCCGGCAGCCACGAGATCGAGATCAAGAAGTCCCGGTTCATCTGCCACCTCGCCCGGGTCACCGACGAGGAGCAGGCGCAGGCGTACATCGCGGGCGTCCGCAAGCAGTACTGGGACGCGCGGCACAACTGCACCGCCTTCGTGGTCGGCGACGAGCAGCGCCGCGAGCGCTCCAGCGACGACGGCGAGCCGGGCGGCACGGCCGGCGTGCCGATGCTGGAGGTGCTGCGCCGCCGCGGGCTGACCGACACGGTGGCCGTGGTGACCAGGTACTTCGGGGGGATCAAGCTCGGCGCGGGCGGGCTCGTCCGGGCGTACGGGAACGCGGTGTCGGAGGCGGTGGACGCGGTCGGGCTGCTGGAGCGGCGGCCGGTGGCGCTGCTGGCCGTGACGGCGGACCACGTGCGGGCCGGGCGGGTGGAGAACGACCTGCGGGCGGCCGGGTACACCGTGAGCGACCTCGCCTACGAGGCGGCGGGGGTGCGGATCGAGGTCGGCGTGCCGGAGCCGGAGGTGCGGGCCTTCCACGCCTGGCTGGCCGAGGCGACCGGCGGTACCGCGGTGGCGGTCGCGGCCGGCCGCACGTACGTCGAGGTGCCGGTCTAGCCCCTGCGGCGCTGCGCCCGCTGCCGCCCCCGCCCCGCCGCAGGCCCCTGCGGCCTCCCGCGACGCCCCGAGGCCTTCCGTCGCCACGCACGGGCGCAGTCGGCCAACGTAGCCCATGGGGACGCGCCACGCCGGTCTTGCCTTGAACAGATTCACTCGAACGTATTCACGTGGCCCGGAGTTGGAACTTCCGCTCCGGGCCATGGCGTTTCCTGGGCAAGGATCCGGCCGAACCGGACGAAAACCATCGATGGAGGACACCAGACCCCACCACCGCACCACGGAGGTATGCGCATGACCTCGGATCGCTCCCCGTCGCCCGCCCGAGCCGACCTACCCGGCCCCAGGGGCCCCGCGACGCCCTACCGGATGACCGTCACCACGACGCTCCCGCACGCCGACGCCGTCTCGCTGGCCGACCAGCAGCTGGCCGACTGGCTGAAGCGGGAAGGCTGCGAGGACCCCCCGCCCGCAGCGAGCCCGCTCGAAGCGAGCCCGTACGCCGTGGACCCGCCCGTCACGGGCCCCTCCAACGCGGATTCCCCCGCGGGCCCGCAGGTCGAGCGCCTCCGCCTGGGCGACCGCGTCCTGCTCGACCGCGACCACGGCCCGCTGCGCGGCAGCCCCGCCACCGGCCACTACTCGCGCCGCCGCCTGCGCACCCCGGCCCCCCACGGGACGCAGCAGCTCACCCTGACCATCGCGACGGCCGCCGCGGGCCCGACCTGGGTCCGGCTGGAGGCCGAGACGCACACCACCGGCAGCGGCCTGCGGACGCCGTGCCGGGTGCCGGTGCCCGAGCTCGCCCGCAGCCTGCTGCCGCTGCTGGACGCCACCGACGGTCCGGCCGCCGTCCAGCTCGCGCCCCGGGTGATCACCGCCGCCGAGGTCGACGACCTGATCGACGAGCTGTGCGACCCGGAGCGCCGGCTGCCCACGGTCGTCGCCAGCGTCCCGGTCAACGTCCCGGTCGACGGGTGGACGGAGTCCGTCGTCCGTCCGCTCTGCCAGCAGCTGCCCGGCCTCGCCACGGCCTACGTCCTGGATCCGGGGGCGCGCACCGGGTTCAACGTCGCGCTGGAGTACCACACCGTCTACGGTGGCGCCGTCCGCACCTACCTGCCCGAGGTCGACCCGGCCTCCCGGTACGACGGCGCCCGGCACCCGGTGCTCGCCCGGGGCCGAATAGAGCAGGACGTCCGCCGCGCCGCCGGCCTGCTCGCCCGGGAGCCGCGCCGGCTCGCCGCCGAACTGCCGCTGCCGCCCGTGCTCGCGGCCGTCCCGGTGCTGCGGATCCCCCCGTCGCAGCCCCGCCCGGACGCCGCGTCCTGCGCCGACCCGGTCGCCGCCCGCGCCGAGCTGGCCGCGCTCGCCCGCGAGGAGCAGCAGGATCGCGCCGAACAGCAGGCCAGGGCGGACGAGTTGGAGCGCGTACGGCGCACGCTGCGTCGCGCACGCCGCACCCGGCCGGGCAGAGCGCACGCCGCGCCCGGCCGCCTCTGCGCTCCGTCCACCGCTCCGGTCGTCGGCCCGGTCGTCGGCACGCTCGCAGGCCCGTTCGTCGGCGCGCCCGGGGTCCCGCGCACCACGGTCCTGCCGGATCCGGTCGCGGGGCCGGACGACAACCCGGACACCTTCACCGAACTCCTGTCCCGGCTGGGCGAGTTCCCGCTGCTCACCTTCACCGGGGACCAGAAGTCCGCGCTCGCCCTGGACGAGCTCCAGTGCGCCGGTGCCGGCTGGGCCCGCCTCGCCTGGGACGGGCTGACGGCCCTCCAGGAGTACGCCGAGGCGGCCGTCCGCGGTGAGGCCGGCGGCGACTTCAAGCAGTGGTGCGAGCACACACCGGACGGCTGCCACCGCTTCCCGCCCCGCAAGGCGGTCCGCGGCGAGTCCCGGACGGTGCACAGCCACACCAAGTGGAAGCGCGAGCGGATGCTGCCGGTGCCGGAGTGCGTCGACGCCTCCCGGCGCGCGTTCATGGGCGCGCACCTGCGGATCGGCGGCGGGCGCACCGCACCCCGGCTGCACTACCTCGACGACTGCTCGGGCAGTGGCCGGATCTATGTCGGCTACATCGGTCTCCACCTGACCAACACCCGGACCAACTGAGAGGCTTGGCTGACCACCCGCGCCCGTTCGGTGGACAATGTCCGCAGGGGCGGGCCGCGGGGTCGCCGGTCGCCCCGCGCAGGCGCCGACGAGCATGGGGGAACGACGACCGATGCAGTACTCAGCAGACGGCCAGTCCGAAGGCGCCGCCACCACCCGGTTCCCCCAGCCGGGTTTCCTCGCCTCGGTCTTCCGCGACCTCGGCGTGGACCCGGGCTCCGACCCGACCGCGCCCGGGGAACCGGCCGGGCCCGCCGACGGCGACGGCGCGACCGGCACCGCCGGCAGCAGCACCGGCACCACCGGCGGCCGGCAGACTCCCGGTGACGGCCCGTCCGCCGACGAGGAGTCGGTCGCCGCCCACGGCCGCGCCGCCGCCCTCACCCACCACCGCACCCTCACCGTCCAGGCCGAGCACGACCGCCTGGCCGACCTGCTCCGGCGGGCCGCGCTGCCCGTCTCGGCCATGGACTTCGAGAGCCAGCTGCGCCACTACGAGCCCCGCCCCTACCCGGCCGCCGGCCCGGACGCCACCGAGCCCGAGCCCCGCTGGGAGGACTTCGCCCCCGCCGAACCGCCCACCGCCGACCCCGACGCCGCGCCGACCCGCCGCCTGCTCGACTCCGGCTACCAGCGCGAGCTGGCCCAGGCCCGGCTGACCCACCAGCGCGCCCTGCGGCAGTGGCGCACCCGCCGGGCCGAGGCCGGCGACCCGGCCGCCGACGAGTCCCGGCGGGTCCACGAGGAGGCCGAGGCGGCCCGGGCCCGCGCGGTGCGCGAGTACAACGAGAGCCTGGAGGAGTGCCGCCGGGCCTACCGGCTGGCCGAGCCCGCCGCGGTGGAGTCGCTGCTGGAGCGGGCCCTCGCCGCCGCCGAGACCGCCACCCAGGACCTGCCCGCCCCCTGCCGGGCGGTCTTCCGACCGCTCACCCGCACCGCGGTGCTGGACCTCGACCTGCCGCCGCTCGACCTGGTCCCCTCCCTGACCGGTTACCGGCTCGCCCCCGACGGCGACATCCACCCGGTCCCGCGCCCGCCGGCCGACCGGGCCACCGACTACCTGCGGCTGGTCGCCCGGCTCGCCCTGCGCGCCCTCCAGGCGGCCGACGCCGTCGACACCGAGGAGATACTCGAGGGCGTCGTCCTCAACGGCTGGCTGCGCGAGCCCGGCGGAGCCGGACCGCTCTGCCTGGTCAGCGTGGACGCCGACCGCGACGCGCTGGCCCGCACCAGGCTGCTCCCGGCCGCCGCCCCCTACGAGGAGCGCGACGGCGAGGGCGTCTACGCCGACGCCGAGCAGGACGAGGCGCTGGTGCGGCTGCGCCAGCTCGGCGCCGCCGTCACCCCGGACCCCTACGCGAGGGTGGGCGTCGAGCCCGCCGCGCTGGCCGGTGCCACCGTGCCGGCCGCGCCCGACCTGTCCGCCAACGAGTTCGCCCAGCTGGTCCGCGACCTGCTCACCCGCGGCGGCCTGGCCGAGTGGAGCGTGCGGCTGCGCGGCCCGGCCGGGCTGGTCGCGACCGGCGAGGGCGCCCCCGGCAGCGCGCTGCCGGGCCGCTGGGTCGTCTGGGCCTCCCGCGGCGCCGCGGAGGTCGCGGCGGAGGAGATCCGCACGCTCGCCGAGGCCGTCGGCGAGGAGTCCGCCGAGCGCGGCCTGCGGCTGACCACCGGCCGCTTCACCGACGAGGCCCTCGACCTGACCGCCGAGGAGAGCCACCGTCACATCCACCTGGTCGACGGCGACGGCGTCCGCGAACTCGCCATGACCCACCTCGGGCTGCCGCTCGCCACCGGTCGCTGACCGGCCCCGGGCCCGCCCCTCCACCCCCCCACCAGCCCGTTCGTCCCCGCGGGCTCACCCCGACGGCCCCTCCGGCGGGCGTGCCGCCACCCCCGGCCCGAGGCTGGGGAACGAGCCCCGGCCGGGCCGGGCACCCCGGGCGAGAGCCGCCGCTCGCCCGTCCGGTACGGTCGGCGGTCGACCCGATGTCGGGCGCAACCCTGGGGGAGACGGATGGGCAGAGCGGCCCGCAGACCACTTGACGGACCGGCACGGGCGGAGGCCGCCCGGTGACCGCCGTCCTCGTCGCCGCCGGCGCGTTCCTGATGACGCTGATCGGCGGCTTCGTCGCCCAGCGCACCGGTGACCGGCGCCACCTGGTACTCGGCTTCGCGGCCGGACTGATGCTCGGCGTCGTCGTCTTCGACCTGCTGCCCGAGGCCCTGCGCCAGGCCCCCGGCGAGGTGCACGGCGTGCCGCAGGCATTGCTGATGTTCGCCGGCGGCTTCCTCGCCATCCACGTGGTCGAGCGCGCGGTCGCCATCCACCGCGGCCACGAGGGCGAGTACGCCGAGCACACCCACGGCCACCACCACGCGCACGGGGACCCCCAGCCGTCCGGGCGCCAGGGCATCGGCCTGAGCGCCGCCCTGGCCCTCGTCGGGCACAGCGTGATGGACGGCTTCGCGATCGGCGCCGCCTTCCAGGCCGGCACCACGGTCGGCACGGTCGTCGCCATCGCCGTCGTCGCGCACGACTTCGCCGACGGCTTCAACACGTACACGATCACCCGGCTCTACGGGAACAACCGGCGCCGCGCGCTGACCCTGCTCGCGGCGGACGCGATCGCCCCGGTCTCGGGCGCCGCGATCACGCTCGCCTTCACCATCCCCGAGCACCTGCTCGGCCTCTACCTGGGCTTCTTCTCCGGCTTCCTGCTCTACCTGGCGACCTCCGACATCCTCCCGGAGGCCCACAGCCCGCACCCGTCCCGCAACACCCTGCTCTGCACGCTCGCCGGGGTGGGCTTCATGTGGCTGGTGATCGGCTTCGCCAACTAGGCGGTGTCCGGGGGCGGATCAGCGGCCCGCGTACCGCGTCTCGGCGGCGCGCAGCACGCGCAGCACCGCGTCCTGGTCGGCCGGGCTGACCTCGCCGAAGTACTCCTGCGCCACCTCGTGCCGGACCAGCCCGATCCGCTCGACCGCGGCGCGGCCCGCCTCGGTCAGCAGGATCCGCACGGCCCGCCGGTCGGCCGGGTCCGGGCTGCGCTCGACCAGGCCGGCCTCCTCCAGGGCGTCCACCACCGTGGTGGCCGAGCGCGGGGCGATGTGCAGCCGGTCGGCGAGGTCGCTCAGCCGCATCGCGCGGTCCGGCACCTCGCAGCCGGGCGCGTGCGCGAGCGTGCGCAGCGCCCGGGCCTGGCCGGGGGTGATGCCGTAGGGCTCCAGCCGCTCGCTGGTGTGGCGCCGGATCCGCTTGATCGCCCGGGTCATCGCGTCCGCCAGCTCGGCGGCGGTGTCCGCCGGGCCGGCCGGGCCTGCCGGTCCCGTCGGGGGAGTGGGGGAGGAGTGCGCCGGGTCGTCGGTCGGCGTGGTGGTCATGGGCGGTCTCCTCGGCAGGCGTCCGCCCAAGCGTATCGGCCGGTCCGCGGCCCGCGACCGGCGGCGGACGGGCGTTCCGGGCGCGTGCGGACGACCCTCCCGGAAATATGTTGAGCCAAACTCAGTATCTGGGTTAGCGTAGCTGCAAGTGAGGGTGCCCTAAGTGCCCTCCTCTGAACCTGGAGGGCCCGTGCCCCGCTCCGAAGCCCGCGTCGCCACCGACCGCCCCGCCCGCTACGCCAAGCAACTCGCCGCCCACATGGGCCGCAAGATCGAGGCCGCCTTCTCCGAGGAGACCGGCCGCGGCACCCTGACCTTCGGCGCCGGCACCGCCACCCTGGAGGCGCAGCCGGACGCCCTGCTGCTCGTCGTCGAGGGCGAGCGCGAGAACCTCCCCGGCCTGGAGGACGTCGTCGGCCGCCACCTCGTCCGGTTCGGTGCGCGCGACGAACTCGTCGTCGAGTGGCACCGCGACAACGGCGAGGCCGGCCTCGTCCACCGCAACGACGAGGACCCGAAGGACGTCTAGGCCGGATCCGCCGGCCCGGGCCGGGGCAGCCGGCGGGCGAGCGCCCACAGCACCAGGACCGCCAGGCACCAGCTGGCCAGCACGTCCAGCGCCCAGTGGAAGTCGCTCCACACCAGCCCCGCGCCGACCCCGGCCGCCAGCAGCACCGCCGCCGCCCGCAGCCCGCGCGCGACGCGCACCCCGGTCGTCCGGGCGAGCAGCAGCACCGCGACCCCGTACGACAGCGTCGCCGTGGCGGTGTGCCCCGACGGGTACCAGCCCCACTGGCCCGGCAGCAGCGGACCGCCGAGCGGACCCGGCCGGGCGAACGCGGCCTTGGCCGGGACCACCAGCAGCGGGATCAGCCCCGCCGTGAGCGCCGCCACCGGCAGCGGCAGCCACCAGCGGTCCTTCCCCGCCTGGTGCGAGCGCCACGCGGCGAGCCCGCCCCCGGCCAACAGGGCCGGGATCGCGGGCACGGTGCTGCCCAGGTCCGCCAGGCCGTGGCCGACGCGGTTCAGGAACGGGCTGTCCAGGGCGTGATGGGCCGTCGCGACACCGTGCTCGACCCACCTGTCCAGCCCGAGCACCGGCCCGTCCGCCGCCACCTGCCACGACACCAGCACCAGCAGGACCACCGCGACGAGCGGCACCAGCGGTGAGGCCGCCGCCCGGCCCAGGACGCCGAACAGCCGCCCCGGAGCAGGGGGGAGAGCTCCGGGGCGGCTTGGATGATCGCCGTTCCGTGCGCCCCGGGGGGTGTGGGTCGGACGGTCGGTCGATCGGCCTTCGGTATGCGCCGTCCCGTGCGGGGCGGCCTGGTTGTCCTCGCGGTCGTCCGGGTGCGGACCCGCCTCGAACGGCGGCTCCGCGGACGGCTCCGCCAATGGCTGGGGCTCGCTGTCCATCTGCGATGACACTACGTCAACGGTCCTTCCACGCCGAGCGCCTTCAGTGATTCCGCACATCATCTTCACCGCCCACCGGGCAACCCTTCGACCCTGTGAACGACCGGTCCGCGCTTCTCCATGAGGAAGCCTCATCCGGGGCGCCGCCATGCGGAAACCGAACGGCCCGCGGAGACCTGGTGCAGGTCCCCGCGGGCCGTTCAGCGCTGTCCGGACAACCCTCCGGCGGGGGTACGTCGCCCGGTGGGGCGCTCACCGCGTCAGACGCCGGCGAACGCGCCCTCCAGGATGTCCAGGCCCTCGTTCAGGAGGTGCTCCGGAATGACCAGCGGCGGCAGGAAGCGCAGCACGTTGCCGTAGGTGCCGGCGGTCAGCACCACCAGGCCCTCGGCGTGGCAGGCCTTGGCGATCGCCGCGGTGGCCTCGGCGTTCGGCTCCTTGCCGCCCGCCTTCACCAGCTCGATGGCGACCATGGCGCCGCGGCCGCGGACCTCGCCGATGATGTCGTACTTCTCCTGCATCGCCCGCAGGCGGCCCAGCATGACCTCGCCGATCCGCTGCGCCTTGCCGTTGAGGTCCTGCTCCTTCATGGTCTCGATGGCGCCCAGCGCGGCGGCGCAGGCCACCGGGTTGCCGCCGTAGGTGCCGCCCAGGCCACCCGCGTGCGCGGCGTCCATGATCTCGGCGCGACCGGTCACCGCGGCCAGCGGCAGACCGCCGGCGATGCCCTTCGCGGTGGTGATCAGGTCCGGGACGACGCCCTCGTCCTCGCACGCGAACCACTGGCCGGTGCGGCAGAAGCCGGTCTGGATCTCGTCGGCGACGAACACGATGCCGTTCGCCTTCGCGTACTCCACGATCGCCGGCAGGAAGCCCTTGGCCGGCTCGATGAAGCCGCCCTCGCCCTGGATCGGCTCGATGATGATCGCGGCGACGTTCTCCGCGCCGATCTGCTTGTTGATCACGTCGATCGCCTGCGCGGCGGCCTCGGCGGCGCAGTTCTCCGCGCCGGTCAGCCAGCGGTACGGGTAGGCCACCGGCACGCGGTAGATCTCCGGGGCGAACGGGCCGAAGCCCTGCTTGTACGGCATGTTCTTCGCCGTCAGGCCCATGGTGAGGTTGGTGCGGCCGTGGTAGCCGTGGTCGAACACCACGACGGCGGTGCGCTTGGTGTAGGCGCGGGCGATCTTCACCGCGTTCTCGACCGCCTCGGCGCCCGAGTTGAACAGCGCGGTGCGCTTGTCGTGGTCGCCCGGGGTCAGCTCGTTCAGCTGCTCGGCGACCGCCACGTAGCCCTCGTACGGGGTCACCATGAAACAGGTGTGCGTGAACGCGGCCAGCTGCTCGCTCGCCTTCGCCACCACGGCCTCGGCGCTGTTGCCGACATTGGTCACGGCGATGCCGGAACCGAAGTCGATCAGCGAGTTGCCGTCCACGTCCTCCAGCACGCCGCCGTTGGCGCGGGACACGTACACCGGCAGGGTCGTGCCGACACCCGCGGCCACCGCGCCCAGCTTGCGGGCCTGCAGCTCCTGCGACTTCGGACCGGGGATCGCGGTGACCAGGCGGCGCTCCTGCGGGAGCGGCGTTGCGGCGCTCATGGGGTTCTCCAGACTTCTAGGCTCGGTGCTTCGCAGGCTACGGCCGCCCCCGGGGACCGGGCATGCGCCACTCGGTAGCACTGCGCCGTCCGACTTGTCCGGCACGGCCAGCGCGGGTGGCACGACTACCCGCAGGCCCCGCTCCACTACATTGAGCGCGGGCGTGTCGCCGGTACGGCGGCATGGGTATGGCGGCACCGACGGCGGTCGGGCCGGGCGGGCGAGGGAGCGGGGCCGTACACATGGCACAGGACGGGGCACACCACCACGGCGACCGCACCACCACACCCCCACCCCCCATGCCCCACCAGCGCCCCGGCAGCCGTCCCGCCGCCACCCCCGCCTTCGACCTCCCCACCTGGGCCTCCGCCCCGCGCCCGTCCGCCGAACCGGGCATCTACCGGCTGGGCTACCGCCGGATCGACCCGGAACGGGCGGAGGCGGCGACCGTGGCGGCCTGGCCACTGCTGCTGCGGGCGGGGCTCAACGTGGTGGTGGGGTGGCTGGCGTACGTCTACGGAGTCGATTTCGCTACCGTCGGGACGACCTGGATCGGTGTCCTTCCTTCGCAGTCGGCCTTCGTCGCGACGTCGGTCGTGTTGACCCTGAACGTGCTGGTCATCGCCATCGTCATCAAGGTCTTCGGCCGGATGGGCCGTTGGCCCGAGGTGTGGCGGCGCTACGCAGCGCCGTTGCTGTCGCGGACGGTGACGCAGGAGGAGCGGGCCGAGGAGAACCGGGTCGCCGTGGAGGCTGCGCGGCGGGTGGATCCGTGGGCCGGGCTGCGGGAGGGCGGGGCGGCTGCAGCGGCGGGGCGTCTGGAGGGCGAGGCGGTCGGCGACGTCGATTACGTGCGCATTCAGCAGGCGTGGGAGTCGGCGCAGGCCGATCCGGTGTTCGTCCCGGCGTTCGTGGAGCAGGTGGTCGCCCGCGGTGCCGCGGCGTTCGCCCATCCGTCGGAGGTGCGCGAGCTGCCCGGCCGCGCCGAGCGGCACGACCTGCTGCTCCGTCAGGTGTGCTTGGGCGTCACGCAGGACGTTCCGAAGAACCCGCTGTCGCATCGTGCGGCGGGGTTCGCGCTGGATCCGGCGGTGCTCGGCACCTCGTTGCTGGCGGTGGGCCCTGCCGGGACCGGGAAGACCGCGCGGCTGGCCCGCCCGGTGGCGGAGGCGTTGTGCCTGCAGGCGCTCGCCGGGACGGCGTGCGCGGTGGTGATCGGGGCGTCGGACGCGGACCTGGGGCCGGACGGCTGGTACGACGTGGTGATCGCGCCCGGTGACCCGTCGTCCGTTTACGGCCTCGACCTGTACGGCGCCGCGCAGGATCCGGACGAGGCGGCGGCCCGGCTGGCCGAGGCGCTGCTGCCGGACGAGCTGACGGCCCGCGCCGAGAGCGCCCGGACGGCGCTCCAGCAGGTGGTGGGTCCGTTCCACGCCGCGCACCGCCGGTACCCGGGGGTCCGCGAGCTGCGGGCGCTTCTGGGCGGCGAGGCGGATGCCCTGGCGGCGCTGGTGAAGGCGCTCGGCGTGGCGGGCCGGCTGGCCGCGTACGAGCGGGACCTGGAGCACCGCGAGCGCCAGCGCGGCCGGGCGGACGATCCCGGGGCGCTGCTGGCGGACCGGCTGGCGCTGCTGGACCGGCCGGCCTTCGAGGGCGCCTTCGCGACGGACGGCACCGGTCGCCCGCCGTTCGCGATGCGGGTGCTCGACCACCCGCTCCGGGTGCGGGTGAAGCTGCCCGAGCGGAGCCACCCGGAGGCGGCCCGGATGCTGTCCCGGCTGGTGGTGGGCCAGTTCGTGCAGGCGGCAGGCGCGCGGGACGACCGTTCGCTGTTCGCAGGTCTCGTCGTGGACGACGCCTCGGCGGCGCTGGACGCGGCGACCGTGCGCGGGGTACAGCGGATGCGGGGGGCGAACGCGGGTGCGGTGCTGATGCTGCGGACGCTGGTGGACCTGCCGGAGGCCCTGCGCGCGCCGCTGTTCGGCGCGGTCGGTTGCCGGATGGCGTTCCCGGGGATCGCGCCCTGGGACGGCCGGTTGTTCTCGGAGGCCTGGGGGACGCACCTGGTGCAGGAGACGGCGGTGACGCACACCCCCGACACCTCCGGTGGGGTGGTGCGGCGGGCCGGGCGGTTGGGGCGGAAGGCGTTGTCGGGGACGACGGCGCAGACGGAGTCGGTGACGACGCGGGATGTGGAGCGGTTGCGGTGGTCGCCGTCGGATCTGGCGCACGCGTTGCCGGCGGGGCACGCGGTGGTGTCGTTGACGGCGGTGTCGGGGGAGCAGGTTCCGCCGCTCCTGGTCGACCTCCGAGGGTGAGGCGGGGATGAGCCGGGGGTAAGCCGGGACCGAGGGCGGACGGGCGGCAGAAGTCGCCTCCGAGGTGGATTCGGCAGTGCCGGTTGTCCGGAGCGTCCATAATGAAGGGGAGAGCCCCTCACCAGATCCACTGCCCTCTCCTCGCCCGGCCGCAACGGCGCGGTCGGGTCGTTCCCCCGAAGGTGCCATGCCTCCCACACTCGCCTCCGTCGTCCGCAACAGTTCGCTCCACCTGACGGTCCTCGCCGGTGCGGACCACTTGGAGCGGCCGGTCCGCTGGGTGCACACCAGTGAGCTGGACGACCCGACGCCCTTCCTGGAGGGTGGCGAGCTGCTGCTCACCACCGGGATCAAGCTGGGCCGCACGGCCGCGCAGTTGCAGGCGTACGTGCACCGGCTGGCCGATGCCGGGGTGGTGGGGCTCGGGCTGGGGGTGGGGCTGTCGCACACGGAGGTGCCGCAGCCGCTGGTGGAGGCGGCGGCGCAGCGCGGGCTGCCGTTGTTGCGGGTGCCGGAGCCGACGCCGTTCATCGCGATCAGCAAGGTGGTGTCGGCGGCGCTGGCCGCGGAGCAGTACGAGGCGGTGACGACGAGCTTCGAGGCGCAGGAGGAGCTGACCCGGGCCGCGCTCGGCAAGGACGGGACGACGGCCGTGGTGCGTCGGCTGGCGGCGCGGCTGGGGGGCTGGGCGGCGCTGTACGACGGGTCGGGCGCGCTGTCGGTGGTGGCGCCGGACTGGGCGGCGCGCCGGGCGGGGCGGCTGGCGGCGGAGGTGGACCGGCTGCGGCGGCGTCCGGCGCCGTCGAGTGCGGCGCTGCAGGGGCGGTCGCCGGGGATAGACACGGCGGACGAGGACTACGTGGTGGTCCAGTCGCTGGGGGCGGACCGGCGGGCCCGGGGCTTCCTGGCGGTCGGGACCGAGGACCGGATCACGCCGACCGAGCGGTACGTGCTGAACGCGGCGGTGGCGCTGCTGACCCTCACCCTGGAGCGCTCGCGCGAGCTGCGGCAGGCGGAGGAGCGGATGGGCGCGGCGCTGCTGCGGATGGTGCTGGCGGGCGAGGTGGCGACGGCCCGGCAGGTGGCGGTGGGGCTGTTCGGCGGGCTGCCGGAGGGGACGATACGGGTCCTGGTGGCCGGGGCCGGGCCGAACGCGGACGCCGTGGACGCGCTGGTCGAGCTGGGGGACCGGGCGGAGCAGGCGGGGTCCCGGGTGGGCGAGAAGCTGCTGGTCGCGCGGGAGGACGGGACGCACGGGCCGCGGCTGATGGTGCTGGCGCTGGACAACGGCGCGGTGCACCGGGCCTGCCTGGGTGTCGTCGAGGAGCACGAGGGCCTGTCGCTGGGCGTCTCGGCGCCTGCCGTGCTGGAGGAGGCGGGCACGGCGCACGCGCAGGCCGAGCGGGCGCTGGCGGTGGCGCTGCGCGGTGGCCGGCGCTCGGTGGACCACGAGGAGGTCGGTGCGGGGTCGCTGCTGCCGCTGCTGGGCGAGGACGCGGTGACGGCGTTCGCGGAGGGGCTGTTGCGGCCGCTGCGCGACCACGACCGGACGGCCCGCGGTGACCTGGTGGCCTCGCTGCGGGCGTGGCTGTCCCGGCACGGGCAGTGGGACGCGGCGGCGGCCGACCTGGGCGTGCACCGGCACACCCTGCGGTACCGGATGCGCCGGGTCGAGGAGCTGCTCGGGCGTTCGCTGGACGATACGGACGTCCGCATGGAGCTGTGGCTGGCGCTGCGCTCCGGCGAGGAGTGACGGGCGAAGAGGCGGCGGGCGAGGAGTAGCGGGCGAAGAGGCGGCGGCGCCGGGCCCGCGTCGAACGTCTGGACGGGATGGAGTGCCCCCCGGGCCGAACGCTCCTCGGCGGCCAATCCGGTTGTCGCGTCCGCCCACCTACCCTCGGGTTCGGGCTCATGTTCGTGGGTCCGACGACGACGAGGAGAGGGCCGGTACCACGGTGACCACCACGTACGATTTCTGGCTCGCCGGCCGCCGGGCGAGCGGTGACGCCGACTTCGAGGTGCGCAACAGCTGGGACGGCCGTCTGGTCGGCCGGGTGAGCGTCCCGACCGAGGCCCAGGTCGACGAGGCGCTGGACGCCGCCGTCGCGGCCCTGCCGGTGTTCGCCGCCACCCCGGCGCACGTGCGCGCCGCCGCGCTGGACCACGTGGCCAAGCGGCTGGCCGAGCGCACCGAGGAGATCGCCCGGCTGATCACCGCCGAGAACGGCAAGCCGATCAAGTGGGCCCGCGGCGAGGTCGGCCGCGCCGTCTCCGTCTTCCGCTGGGCCGCCGAGGAGGCCCGCCGCACCAACGGCGAGACGATGCGGCTGGACACCGACCCGGGCGGCGTGGGCCGCTTCGCGCTGGTGCGCCGCTTCCCGCGCGGCGTGGTGCTCGGCATCGCCCCGTTCAACTTCCCGCTGAACCTGGTCGCCCACAAGGTCGCCCCGGCGATCGCGGTCGGCGCCCCGATCATCCTGAAGCCTGCCCCTGCGACCCCGCTGTCGGCGATGGTGCTGGGCGAGATCCTGGCCGAGACCGACCTGCCGGCCGGTTCGTGGAGCATCCTGACGGTGCCCAACGACCGCATGCCCGCGCTGGTGCAGGACGGGCGCCTGCCGGTGATCTCCTTCACCGGGTCGGACAAGGTCGGCTACCAGATCATGGACTCGGTGCCGCGCAAGCACTGCACCCTGGAGCTGGGCGGCAACGCCGCGGCCGTGGTGCTCGCCGACTGGTCCTCGGACGCCGACCTGGACTGGGCGGCGACCCGGATCGCGACGTTCGCCAACTACCAGGGCGGCCAGTCCTGCATCTCGGTGCAGCGGGTGATCGCCGACGCGTCGGTGTACGACGCGCTGGTGGAGAAGGTCGTCGCCAAGGTGCGGGCCCAGGTCACCGGCGACCCGAACGAGGACGCGACGGACGTCGGCCCGCTGGTGGACGAGAACGCCGCGAAGCGCGTGGAGTCCTGGGTGGACGACGCGGTGGCCAAGGGCGCCAAGGTGCTGACCGGCGGGACGCGCGAGGGCGCGACCTACGCCCCGACCGTGCTGGCGGACCTGCCGGGCGACGCGATCCTGGCCGAGGCCGAGGTGTTCGGCCCGGTCATGTCGCTGCACCGGGTGGACGGCACCGACGAGGCGTTCGCCGCCGTCAACGACTCGCCGTTCGGCCTGCAGGCGGGCGTCTTCACGCACGACCTGCAGACCGCCTTCCGCGCCCACCGGGAGCTGGAGGTCGGCGGTGTCATCATCGGCGACGCGCCGTCCTACCGTGCCGACCAGATGCCGTACGGCGGCGTCAAGGACTCGGGCGTCGGCCGCGAGGGCGTCAAGTACGCGATGGACGACTACACCGTCGAGAAGGTCATGGTCCTGACGGGCCTCGACCTGTAAGCCGTGTAAGCCGTGTCAGTCCTGCCAGTCCTGTGAGCGAGGACGGCGGCCACGTCGGCCCGGTCCACCGCGCCGCGCCCGGTTCCGGGGGCGAGCCGGACCAGGCCGGTGCCGGGGCCGTCGGTGAGCCGGCCGGGGCGCAGCACCGTCCAGTCGAGGGTGGTGCGGGCCCGGACGGCGTCGTCGGCGGCGCCCTTGGCGCGCAGGTAGGTCTCGAAGACCTCGTCGGCGGGGTGGTGGGCGTGGGCGTCGGCGCCCATGGAGGAGACCATGAGGTAGCGGCGGACGCCGGCGAGTTCGGCCGCGTCGGCGAGCAGCACGGCGGCGTCGCGGTCGACGGTGTTCTTGCGCTCGGCGCCGCTGCCCGGTCCGGCGCCGGCGGCGAAGACCACGGCGTCGGCGCCGTCGAGCAGGGCGGCGAGCTGCGGGGCGGTGGCGGCCTCCAGGTCGAGCAGCAGCGGCTCGGCGCCGGCGGCCACGAGGTCCTGGGCCTGTTCGGGGCGGCGGATGATCCCGGCCGGGCGGTCGCCGCGGGCGGCGAGCAGCCGTTCGAGGGCGAGCGCGATCTGTCCGTGGCCCCCGGCGATGACGGTACGCATGGCTCCGACGGTAGCCGCGGCGCGCGTCCCCGTCGTGCGGAGCGTGCTGCGGGGCGGACGCCCCGGGGCGGGCACGAGGAGGGCGCCGGGCAGGACACAATGGGCGCATGACTTCGCTCGCCCACCCGCAGCTGCGTTTCACGCCCACCGTGCAGGACCCGTCCGGCCCCCGGGAGCTGGTGATCCTCGGTTCCACCGGGTCGATCGGCACCCAGGCCATCGACGTGGTGCTCCGCAACCCGGACCGGTTCCGGGTGGTCGCCCTGTCGGCGGCCGGCGGCCGGGTGGAGCTGCTCGCCGAGCAGGCGCTGGAGCTGGGCGTGCACACCGTGGCCGTCGCCGACCCGGCGGCGGAGCCGGCGCTGCGCGAGGCGCTGGCGGCGAAGGCGGCGGGCCGTGCGCTGCCGGCCGTGCTGGTGGGGCCGGACGCGGCGACCGAGCTGGCCGCGATGGAGTGCCACTCGGTGCTGAACGGCATCACCGGGTCGATCGGGCTGCGGCCGACGCTGGCCGCCCTGAAGGCGGGCCGGGTGCTGGTGCTGGCGAACAAGGAGTCGCTGATCGTCGGCGGTCCGCTGGTGAAGGCGGTGGCGAAGCCGGGCCAGATCGTGCCGGTGGACTCCGAGCACGCGGCGCTGTTCCAGGCGCTGGCCGGCGGCACCCGGGCCGAGGTCCGCAAGCTGGTGGTGACGGCGAGCGGCGGGCCGTTCCGCACCCGGACCCGGGAGCAGCTGGCCGGGGTGACCCCGCAGGACGCGCTGGCGCACCCGACCTGGGCGATGGGCCCGGTCGTCACGATCAACTCGGCCACCCTGGTCAACAAGGGCCTGGAGGTGATCGAGGCGCACCTGCTGTACGACGTGCCGTTCGAGCGGATCGAGGTCGTCGTCCATCCGCAGTCGGTGGTGCACTCGATGGTGGAGTTCACCGACGGTTCGACGCTGGCGCAGGCCAGCCCGCCGGACATGCGGATGCCGATCGCGCTGGGCCTGGGCTGGCCGGACCGGGTGCCGGACGCCGCGCCGGGCTGCGACTGGACCAAGGCCGCGACCTGGGAGTTCTTCCCGCTGGACAACGACGCGTTCCCGGCGGTCGAGCTGGCCCGCGAGGTGGGTTCGCTGGGCGGCACGGTGCCGGCGGTGTTCAACGCGGCGAACGAGGAGTGCGTGGAGGCCTTCCTGAAGGGCCGGCTCGCCTTCACGGGAATCGTGGACACTGTTGCCAAGGTCGTGGCCGAGCACGGACAGCACGACGGCGGGTCGGCTGCGGCGGGAACTTCCCTGACCGTCGAGGACGTCCTGCACGCGGAGGACTGGGCCCGCGCCCGGGCCCGCGAGCTGGCGGCGGGCTGACCGACCGACTGGGCTGACCGGCCGACCGGGGCCGCGCCCCGCGCGCCGCCCCCGCGGCCGCGGCGGGGGGAACCCCGCCCCCGGGGGCGGGGGGGAGGATGTAGGTGTAAAGCGGCGGG
>NZ_JBHWGV010000089.1:22620-25604 GCF_042732955.1 Kitasatospora sp. NPDC059747
CCCGGGCGGCCCGGGCGGGGGGGGGGGGGGGCGCCGCGCGGCGGGGGGGGGGCGGGGCGGGGGGCGCCCCCCCCCGGGCGGGCCCCCCCCCCCCGCGGCGGTTGAACCGCGGCTCCGGTCGCGGTAGGACGAGACGATGAGCGGAGCGGCATGACGGAGGAGTTGCGGTGGCAGCGGTTTTGACGGTGGTCGGCATCCTGGTCTTCGTGCTCGGGCTGCTGGTGTCGATCGCCTGGCACGAACTCGGCCACCTCTCCACGGCCAAGCTGTTCGGCATCCGGGTGCCGCAGTACATGGTCGGCTTCGGCCCGACCCTGTGGTCGCGCCGCAGGGGCGAGACCGAGTACGGCATCAAGGCGATCCCGTTCGGCGGGTACATCCGGATGATCGGGATGTTCCCGCCGGGCGATGACGGGCGGATCACCAAGCGCAGCAGCTCGCCCTGGCGGAGCATGATCGAGGACGCCCGGGAGGCCTCCTACGAGGAGCTCCAGGAGGGTGACGAGCACCGGCTGTTCTACACCCGCAAGCCGTGGAAGCGCGTCATCGTCATGTTCGCCGGGCCGTTCATGAACCTGATCCTGGCGTTCGGGCTCTTCCTGACGGTCATGATGGGCTTCGGCGTCTCCATGAACGTGCCGACGGTGAGCACCGTCGCCCAGTGCATCGTCAAGGCGGGCCAGCCCACCGACGCCTGCCCGGCGGGCGCCCCGCAGACCCCCGCCGCGACGGCCGGGCTGAAGGCCGGGGACCGGATCCTCTCCTTCGACGGGGACCGCATCCACACCTACGACCAGCTCCAGGCGGACATCCGCAGGTCGGCGGGGAAGACCGTGCCGGTGGTGGTCGACCGGGGCGGGCAGCAGCTGACCCTCAGCCCGACGATCGCGGTCAACGACGTCCAGAAGTACGACGCGAACGACATCCCGATCAAGGGGCAGACCGTCCAGGCCGGGTTCCTCGGATTCACCCCGGCGAGTGGCGTCGTCCAGCTGGGTTTCGGGCAGTCGCTCGGACGGATGACGGACATGGCCGAGAACGGCGTGAAGTCCCTGGTCGCCCTGCCCGGCAAGATCCCCGGGCTGTGGAATGCCGTCGTCGGTGACGCCCCCCGCGACCCGGACTCGCCGATCGGGATGGTCGGCGCGGCCCGGGTGAGCGGCGAGGTCTTCTCGCTCGACATCCCCGGCACCCAGCGGATCGCGTTCTTCGTGAACCTGCTGGCCGGCATCAACCTGTCGCTGTTCCTGTTCAACATGCTGCCGCTGCTGCCGCTCGACGGCGGCCACGTCGCGGGCGCGGTCTGGGAATCGGTCCGCCGCCGCCTCGCACAGCTGTTCAAGCGGCCGGACCCGGGCCCGTTCGACGTCGCCAAGCTGATGCCCCTGGCGTACGTGGTGGCCAGCATCTTCATCGGGTTCACCCTGCTGGTCCTGGTGGCCGACCTGGTGAACCCGGTCAAGATCAGCTAGTGCGTCCGGGTACGGCGGGTGTGCTCGGCTCCACCCCCGTGCCGTACCGTGGAGGCCGGGTGCGCGATCGTGGCGCGCCCGGCCCCGGCCGTTTCCTTCGGCCGGGCGGTCGACCACACCTCCACCCTGGGGAACCCTGCGCACATGACCGCGATCTCGCTCGGTATTCCGTCCCTGCCGCTCAAGCCGCTCGCCAAGCGCCGAGTATCCCGGCAGATCATGGTCGGCAACGTTCCGGTCGGTGGTGACGCCCCCGTCTCGGTGCAGTCGATGACCACCACCGTGACCTCGGACATCAACGCCACGCTGCAGCAGATCGCGCAGCTCACCGCGTCCGGCTGCCAGATCGTCCGGGTCGCCGTCCCGTCCCAGGACGACGCCGACGCGCTGCCGATCATCGCGAAGAAGTCGCAGATCCCGGTCATCGCCGACATCCACTTCCAGCCGAAGTACGTGTTCGCCGCGATCGACGCCGGCTGCGCCGCGGTGCGCGTCAACCCGGGCAACATCAAGGCCTTCGACGACAAGGTCGGCGAGATCGCCAAGGCGGCCAAGGACGCGGGCGTGCCGATCCGGATCGGCGTCAACGCCGGTTCGCTCGACAAGCGCCTGCTGGAGAAGTACGGCCGGGCCACCCCCGAGGCGCTGGTGGAGTCCGCGCTGTGGGAGTGCTCGCTGTTCGAGGAGCACGACTTCCGCGACATCAAGATCTCGGTCAAGCACAACGACCCGGTCGTGATGATCCAGGCCTACCGCCAGCTCGCGGCGGCCTGCGACTACCCGCTGCACCTCGGCGTCACCGAGGCCGGGCCGGCCTTCCAGGGCACCATCAAGTCCGCGGTCGCCTTCGGCGCGCTGCTCGCCGAGGGCATCGGCGACACCATCCGGGTCTCGCTGTCGGCCCCGCCGGCCGAGGAGATCAAGGTCGGCAACCAGATCCTGGAGTCGCTCGGCCTGCGCCAGCGCGGCCTGGAGATCGTGTCCTGCCCGTCCTGCGGCCGCGCCCAGGTGGACGTCTACAAGCTCGCCGAGGAGGTCACCGCCGGCCTGGAGGGCATGGAGGTGCCGCTGCGCGTCGCGGTCATGGGCTGCGTCGTGAACGGCCCGGGCGAGGCCCGCGAGGCCGACCTCGGGGTCGCCTCCGGCAACGGCAAGGGCCAGATCTTCGTCAAGGGCGAGGTCATCAAGACCGTCCCCGAGTCGAAGATCGTCGAGACCCTCATCGAGGAGGCGCTCAAGCTCGCCGAGCAGATGCAGGCCGAGGGCGTCGAGGCCGGGGCGCCGACGGTCGTCGCCGGCGAGTGACCGGGGTGTAGTTCCCCCGCGGCCCCCGCGCGGTCGTCCGCCCCGGGCCCGTGCGGAGCGCTGTTCTGTCTTTCCGGAAGCGGGGGCCGCCCGTAGCGGCCCGCCCCCCCCCCCGAACCCCGTGGGGGCACCCCGTATGGTGCCGCCCCAAAACACTAAAGTAAGTTTAATAAAAAAAAAAAAAGCAACCCACCAAAAAAAAAAAGT
>NZ_JBHWGV010000089.1:25613-35076 GCF_042732955.1 Kitasatospora sp. NPDC059747
CCCCCCCCCCCCCCCCCCCCCCCCCCCCCCGCCCGCCGCGCGGCGGGGGCGCCCGGCGCGCCCGTCAGCGCGCGCGCCCGGCCGCGGCGGCGCCCCGCCCCCCCCCCCCCCGCGGCCGTAGCCGGGTGGGGCCACGGAGTAGGGTGCGGCCAGAGTCGTCTCAGTGAGGTGCTGTCTCGATGCTCGATCGAGGTGTGATGCTCCCCAGCTCGTTCCAGGCCGCCCGCGCCCTGGCCACCACCCGCGTGCTGGAGCCGCCCGACCTCGCCGACGCCCTGGAGATCCTCCACCGGGACCCGGTCGCCAACGCCTTCGTCGCCACCCGCGTCGAGTCGGTCGGCCTCGACCCCTGGCGGCTCGGCGGCGAGATGTGGGGCTGGTACGACGAGGACGGCGTCCTCGACGCGCTCTGCTACGCCGGGGCCAACCTGGTCCTGGTCAACGCCGGTCCGCCGGCGGTCCAGGCCTTCGCGGAGCGGGCGCGGCGCCAGGGGCGCCGGTGCTCCTCGATCGTCGGTCCGGCCGGACCGACGGCGGCCTTCTGGGCGCTCCTGGAACGGAGTTGGGGACCGGCCCGGGACGTGCGCGCCCACCAGCCGCTGATGGCCACGACGGTGTCCTCGGCGGAGATCGCCCCCGATCCACTGGTCCGGCGGGTGCGGCGGAACGAGGTCGAGGCACTGATGCCGGCCTGCGTGGCGATGTTCACCGAGGAGGTCGGGGTGTCGCCGCTGGCCGGGGACGGCGGGCTGCTGTACCAGGCCCGGGTCGCCGAACTCGTCTCCACGGGACGGTCGTTCGCGCGGTTCGGGGACGACGGCGAGGTGGTCTTCAAGGCCGAGGTCGGCGCGGTGACCGAAGGGGCGTGCCAGATCCAGGGGGTGTGGGTCGCGCCGGAGCACCGGGGGCGGGGGCTCTCGGAGACCGGGATGGCGGCGGTGCTGGACATCGCGCTGCGGGAGGTCGCCCCGGTGGTCTCGCTCTACGTCAACGACTTCAACGTGCGCGCCCGGGCCGCCTATCGACGCGTGGGCTTCCGCGAGGTCGGGGCGTTCATGAGCGTGCTCTTCTGACGGGGACGTCCGCCCGCCCGTTGTTTTCACATCGGGCTTCCTCACGTTGGGCTTCCTCAAGTGGGGCCTCCCCAGGGGGGATTCCTCCGGCGGCTCGGCCGGGTCGGCGGCGCTGATCTGCGGCTCCGCCCGCGTCGGCGCGGCGCGGGTAGTAACGTCCGGGGCATGGATCAGCTGACCGGGGTGACGATCGAGGCCATCGACCTCGCGGCCTGGGCGCCGCAGGCGCTCGACGTCCAGGCCGTGGCGTTCGGGCTGACGCCCGAGGAGGTCGCCGTCCGGCTGCACATCGTCGGCAGGCACGCCCAGCAGCCCGGGGTGATCGCCCTCGGCGCGATGAGCGGCGGGCGGCTCGTCGGCTTCGGGTACGGGATGCCCAACCGGCGCGAGCACTGGTGGAGCACCGTCATCGAGCCCTACCTGGTCTCCCGCGGGCACGGGGACTGGCTGGACGGGGTGTTCGCCATCACCGAGCTGCACGTGCTGCCCGAGTGGCAGGGCCGGGGCGTCGGTTCGCGGCTGATCCGGGGACTGTGCGAGCGCTCGGGCCTCGACCGGAGCATCCTGTCGGCGATCGACGCCGAGACGCCGGCCCGGCGGCTGTACCGCTCCCTGGGCTACCAGGACCTCGCGCGGGCGGTGCGCTTCCCGGCCACGGACCGGCTGTACGCGGTGATGGGGGCCCCGCTGCCGCTGCGGCGGCCAGGCGCGGGCGCGGTTCAGAGCGCGCCGGCGAACTCCAGGTAGAGCTCGGCGTCCTCCCGGCGCTGCGCGGCGAGGGCGCGCAGGCCGAGGTCGACGGCGCGGTGGAGCGTCCAGCCGCGCAGGCGTTCCTGGTCCACCTCCAGGGCCTCGGAGAGCTGGTGGAGCCGCCTGCGGATCGCGCCGGGCGCACCGGCCGAGCCGACCACGGTGTCCGCGCGGTCGAGGACGAGGCGGGCCAGGTCGTAGGCGCGCTCCCCGGCGAGGGGGCGGGGGTCGATGGCCAGCCAGGGGGCGCGGTCGGCGGCGAGGACGTTGCCGTGGTGGAAGTCGCCGTGCAGCAGGAACGTCTCGGTGGCGGAGGCCGCGAGGGCGGTCCCGGTCTCCAGGGCCTCGGCGACGAGGGCGGCCGCCTCGGGCGGGGGCGCGACGGCGGGGGCCCCGGCGGCGACGCGGTCGGCGAGGGTGGGGTAGGCGTGCTCCTCGGGCAGCGGCACCCACAGGCGGTGGAGGAGGCTGGTCGCCTCCAGCATGGCCTTGGGCTCGGCGAGCGACCGCAGGGGGATGTCGCCGTGCAGACGCTCCAGGAGCAGGACCCCCTCGGCGGGCACGGCGTCCAGGAGGAGGACGGCGCCGCGGCCGGCCCATGCGGTCAGCGCGGCGTGCTCGGTGGCCGTCTCGGGCGTGACCAGGCCGACCTTGAGCACGGCGGGGGAGAGGTCGTCGCGGTGGACGTAGGCGACGAGGCTCAGGCTGCCCCCCGGGTCGAGGATGCGCTCCAGGGTGAGGTCCCAGTGGTCCAGGTGGGCGGCCACCCGCTCCGGGAGGCCCGCCAGCCAGGCCCCGGCCGCGTCGCCGCCGGGGCTCGCGGCGATGCTGCGCGCCAGCCATGCCGGCACGGTGATCTGTGCTGCTGCTCCCGACATGCCGGCCTTCCGGTTGGTGTTCCCCCGTGGTGCTACCCGTCCATTGTCGGTGATCGGGGCGAAAGCGCAGGTCAGTGTCGCGCGGAGGGTGCCGGGCTCAGGAAGTCGCGGACGGGGTCGGGGCCGGGGTCGGCGACGCGGTCGGGGACGCCGTGGCCTGGTCGTCGATGCCCGGGAACGCGCGCTGGGGCGCGCCCCAGCGGCGGGCGTGGAGGGCGGCCTCGCGCAGGGCGTCGGCCGCGGCGGTGCGCTGCTGGGCGGGGACGGCGGCGACCAGGTCGGCGTAGATCACGGTGAGCCGGGTCTCGATGTGGGCGGCGAGGCGGATGGCCGCGGCCGCGTCGGTGACGGCGAACGGCAGCTGGTAGCCGGCGGCCGCCGCGCCCGGGGTCGCCCCCACGCCGGTGAGGAGGCGCTGCCACGCGTCCCGGCGGGCCTGGTGGTCGGCGTAGGCCGTCCGCGCGTCGGCGCGCTGCTGGTCGTCGGGGAGCTTCGCGCCGACGACGCCGTAGCCGTATATGGCGGCGTGTTCGGCGTTCAGGGCGCCCTGGAGCGCGGTGACGGCCTCGGGGGTGAGCGCCGCGCCCGGGGTCGCGGAGGGCGAGGAGGTCGCGGAGGGCGAGGAGTCCGGCGCGGCCGGGGGCGCGGTGTCGCCGAGCGCGGTGGCGTGCACGGCGGCCGACGCGGCGACGGAGGCCAGGAGCCGGGCGAGTTGCGGGGACGCGGCGCCCAGGTCGGCCAGGTGGGCTTGGGCGGTCCGGCGTTCGAGGGCGGCCAGCTCGGCGGTGGTGGTGACGGGGGACGTAGTGGCCGTGGGGGTCGGCGCGGTGGTGGAGGGTGCGGGCGGTGTCGGAGGCGTGAGGGTTTGCGCCAGCGCCGCCCGGTGCTCCGCGACCTCGGCGCGCAGGGGCTGGAGCTGGGCCGTCGGCAGGCCGTCGTAGGCCGCGAGCAGCGCGTCGGTGGCGGTCACGGCGCGTCGGCGGAGGGGCTCGTCCGGGTCGGGCCGGCGGGCGTCGGCGGGCGCCTCCCGGTCGGGGCCGGTGGTGCAGGCGGCGGCGGTCAAGAGCAGTCCGAGGGCCAGGAAGGTCCGTCGGCTGGGCGGCTGCATGCGTGTCACTCCGGGGCGTGTACGGGAGGACGGCCTCCCCGCCTGCCCTCGTAGGCGTGAATGATTACAGAATCCCCACGATTTCGGCCCGGATCCGGGGCGGGAGGAGGGCCGGGGGCGGGTGTGACCTTGCTCGCAGTGGGTGGCGGACGGCCTGGGCGGTGTGGTCCGGAATCGGTGGTTCGCGGCATCACCGGCTAGGCTTTGGGCCGAGCTGCCGCGACCCGTCGGGACGCGGAGCGACCTTCTGACAACAGCAGACGCGGCCGAGGAGTCCACCCGGATGAGCACCACCACCAACGACCGGCTGCGCGCGTTGCTGGAGCCGCTGGCCGCGCGGGCGGGCCTGGACCTGGAGGACGTCAGGGTCACTCAGGCCGGCAGCCGCCGCCAGGTGCAGATCGACGTCGACACCGACGACGGCGTGGACATGGACGCCATCGCCGACTTCAGCCGCGTGGTCGGCGAGGCCCTGGACGAGTCGGACGTGATGGGCGACGGCGCGTACCTGCTGGAGGTCGGATCCCCCGGTGCCGAGCGTCCGCTGGCGCTGCCCCGGCACTGGCAGCGCGCCGAGGGCCGGCTGGCCAAGATCCACCTGGCCGACGGCGGGGAGGTCGTCGCGCGGGTGCTGGAGGCGGACGAGGACGGCGCACTGGTCGAGGTGCAGCCGGTGAAGGGCCGCGGCCGTCCGAAGGAGCGCCGCCTGGAGTACTCCGAGGTGGCCCGGGCGCGCGTCCAGGTCGAGTTCAACCGCAAGGACGACGAGCTCCTCGACGAGGGGGACGACGGTGCGGAGTGACGGCCGCACGCACTGGACCATGATGAACGTGACGAAAGACGAGGAGGCGTAGCCGTGGACATCGACATGAGTGCCCTGCGCACGCTGGTCAACGAGAAGAACATCCCCTTCGACCTGCTGGTCGAGTCGATCGAGTCGGCCCTCCTCACCGCGTACCACCGCACCGAGGGCTCGCGCCGCCGGGCCCGGGTGCACCTGGACCGCAAGTCCGGGCACGTCACCGTGTGGGCGATGGAGGACCCGGCGGAGCTGGACGAGGGCGTCGAGCCCAAGGAGTTCGACGACACCCCGAACGGTTTCGGCCGGATCGCGTCCAGCATCGGCATCCAGGTGATGATGCAGCGCCTGCGCGACGCCGCCGACGACCAGACCTTCGGCGAGTACGCGGGCAAGGAGGGCGACATCGTCACCGGTGTCGTCCAGCAGGGCAACGACCCGAAGAACGTGCTGGTCGACATCGGCAAGCTGGAGGCCATCCTGCCGCCGCAGGAGCAGGTCCCGGGAGAGGACTACCGGCACGGCACCCGGCTGAAGTGCTACGTCGTGGCCGTGCGCCGCGGTGTCCGCGGGGCGTCGGTGACGCTGTCGCGCACGCACCCGAGCCTGGTGAAGAAGCTGTTCGCGCTGGAGGTCCCGGAGATCGCGGACGGCAGCGTGGAGATCGCGGCGATCGCCCGCGAGGCCGGCCACCGCACCAAGATCGCGGTCTGGTCGCGCCGCGCCGGGCTGAACGCCAAGGGCGCCTGCATCGGCCCGATGGGCGCCCGCGTGCGCGCCGTGATGGGCGAGCTGCACGGCGAGAAGATCGACATCGTGGACTGGTCGGAGGACCCCCGCGAGATGGTCGCCGCCGCGCTGTCCCCCGCGCGGGTGACCAGCGTGGAGATCGTCGACGCGGCCCAGCGCTCCGCCCGGGTGATCGTGCCGGACTACCAGCTGTCGCTGGCGATCGGCAAGGAGGGCCAGAACGCCCGCCTCGCGGCCCGTCTGACCGGGTGGCGGATCGACATCCGGCCGGACACCGAGGACGCCGGCCAGGAATCCGCGGAGCGGTAGTCAATGTTGTAGCGGACGTCCCCGCCGGTCCTCCGGGACTGGCGGGGCGGCGCCATGTCCCTTCGGAGGGGTAGACTTGCCTTCGTCTGGCCGGACGCATGTCCGAGCACGCCCGGAACGCACCTGCGTGGGCTGCCGCAAGCGCGCGGCCAAGCACCAGCTGTTGCGTGTCACGGCGGTCGAGGGCGTCTGCGTCCCCGATCCCCGTGGCGCACTGCCGGGCCGGGGCGCACACCTGCACCCCGATCCGGCCTGCCTCGACCTCGCGGTCCGCCGTCGGGCGTTCCCCCGGGCCTTCCGGCTCCAGGGCGCGCTCGACACGGAGCGGCTCCGCGGGTTCATCGAGGGGCGGGCGGGCGGCAACCCGGAGTCCTGATTTCTCCCGGGCCCCCCGCTTCGGAGAACCACCGCAACAAGTACGGCGGGCGGGCAGCCGCGCGCCGTGCCACCAGTCAGGTACCTCGCGATGTGGAAGTAGGTCGAGATTGCGATGAGCACTCGATGAGTACGCGATGAGTACGCGATGGGTACGCCCATGAAGTAGCGACGGTCCGGCGGACGAGACACCCCGGACTCATAGACAGGAGTGAAGTGGCTAAGGTCCGGGTTTACGAACTCGCCAAGGAGCTTGGCTTGGAGAGCAAGGCCGTCATGGCCAAGCTCACCGAGCTCGGCGAGTTTGTCCGTTCGGCGTCCTCGACGATCGAGGCGCCGGTCGTGCGCAAGCTGACTGACGCGCTTGGTGTGGCCCCCACCGGTGGTGGCGCTGCCAAGCCGGGCCCGCGGAAGTCCGCGGCGCCCTCTCCCTCCGGGGCCCCCAAGCCGGGTGCCCCGACCCCGGGGCCGCGCCCGAGCGCGACCCCTGGTCCCCGTCCCACCCCGGCCGCCGCGGCTCCCGCCGCCCCGGCCGCCCCCGCTGCCCCCGCAGCCCCGAAGCCGGCCGGCGCGCCGACTCCGGGTCCGCGTCCGGCCGCACGTCCCGCCGCTCCGGCGGCCCCGGCCGCGCCCGCGGCCGAGTTCTCCTCGCCGGCTCCGGCCGGTGACGCCCCGCGTCCGGCCGCCCAGGCCCCGCGTCCGGCGGCGCAGGCCTCCGGCGGCGCCCGTCCGGGCCCGCGTCCGGCCGGCCCGCGTCCGGGCAACAACCCGTTCACCTCGGGCAGCGCCACCGGCATGGCCCGCCCCGGCGACCGCCGTCCCGGCGCGCCGGGCGGCCGTCCGGGTGCTCCGGGTGCGCAGGGCGGCGACCGCCCGCGTCCCGGTGGCGACCGGCCGCGTCCGGCCGGTGCTCCCGGTGCCGACCGTGGCGCCCCGCGTCCCGGTGGCGACCGTCCGCGTCCGGCCGGTGCCCCCGGTGCCGACCGTGGCGCCCCGCGTCCCGGTGGCGACCGTCCGCGTCCCGACGGCATGCCCCGTCCGGCCGGTCCGCGCCCCGGCGCGCCGAGCCCGTCCGGCATGCCGCGCCCGAACCCGGGCATGATGCCGCAGCGTCCGGCTCCGGGCCCGCGTCCGGGCCCCGGCGGCCGTGGCCCCGGTGGCCCCGGCGGCCGTCCGGGTGGTCCGGGTGCCGGCGGCGCCCGTCCCGGCTTCCAGGGCCGTCCGGCCGGTCCGGGCTCGCGTCCGGCCGGTGGCGGCGGCTTCGGCGGCCCGCGTCCGGGTGGCGGTGCCCCCGGTGGTGGCGGTGGCGGCTTCGGCGGCGCCCGTCCGGGTGGCTTCGGCGGTCGTCCCGGTGGCCCGGGTGCCCGTGGTGGCACGCAGGGTGCCTTCGGCCGTGGCCCCGGTGGCCGTCCGGCCCGTGGCCGCAAGTCGAAGCGGGCGAAGCGCCAGGAGTACGAGGCCATGCAGGCCCCGTCCGTCGGCGGTGTGATGCTGCCCCGCGGCAACGGCCAGACCGTTCGCCTGTCCAGCGGCGCCTCGCTGATGGACTTCGCGGAGAAGATCAACGCCAACCCGGCCGCGCTCGTCTCCGTCATGTTCAACCTCGGTGAGATGGTCACCGCGACCCAGTCGGTCTCCGACGCGACCCTCGAGCTGCTGGCCGGCGAGATGGGCTTCCAGCTGGAGATCGTCAGCCGGGACGACGAGGACCGCGAGCTGCTGGAGTCGTTCGACATCGACTTCGGCGCCGACGAGGGCGACGAGGACCAGCTGGCCCCGCGCCCGCCGGTCGTCACCGTCATGGGTCACGTCGACCACGGTAAGACCCGCCTGCTGGACGCGATCCGCAAGTCCAACGTGGTGGCCGGCGAGGCCGGTGGCATCACCCAGCACATCGGTGCCTACCAGGTCGTCACCGAGGTGAACGGCGAGCAGCGTCCGATCACCTTCCTCGACACCCCGGGTCACGAGGCGTTCTCCGCCATGCGTGCCCGTGGTGCCAAGTCCACCGACATCGCGATCCTGGTGGTCGCGGCCAACGACGGTGTCATGCCGCAGACGGTCGAGGCGCTCAACCACGCCAAGGCCGCGGGCGTGCCGATCGTGGTCGCCGTCAACAAGATCGACGTCGAGGGCGCCGACCCGACCAAGGTGCGCGGTCAGCTGACCGAGTTCGGTCTGGTGGCCGAGGAGTACGGCGGCGACACCATGTTCGTCGACATCTCCGCGCGCCAGGGCCTGAACATCGAGCAGCTGCTCGAGGCCGTGGTCCTGACCGCCGACGCCTCGCTCGACCTGCGGGCCAACCCGGAGCAGGACGCGCAGGGTATTGCGATCGAGGCCCACCTCGACAAGGGCCGCGGCGCCATGGCGACCGTGCTCGTCCAGCGCGGTACGCTCCGCGTCGGCGACTCGATCGTCGTGGGCGACGCCTACGGCCGCGTCCGCGCGATGCTGGACGAGAACGGCAACAGCCTCACCGAGGCCGGCCCGTCCCGTCCGGTGCTGCTGCTCGGTCTGACCTCGGTGCCCCGCGCCGGCGACAGCTTCATCGTCGTCGACGAGGACCGCACCGCCCGTCAGATCGCCGAGAAGCGCTCGGCCCGCGACCGCAACGCCGCCTTCGCGCAGCGTCGGGTCCGGGTGTCCCTGGAGGACCTGGACAAGGCCATCGCCGCCGGCGAGATCGAGCAGCTCAACCTCATCATCAAGGGTGACGTCTCCGGTTCGGTCGAGGCCCTCGAGGACGCCCTCGTCAAGCTCGACGTGGGCGAGGAGGTCGAGCTCCGCATCCTGCACCGCGGCGTGGGTGCGATCACCGAGTCCGACGTCAACCTGGCGATGGGTTCGGACGCCATCATCATCGGCTTCAACGTGCGCGCCGAAGGCCGTGCGCGTACCGCGGCCGACAAGGAAGGCGTGGACGTCCGGTACTACTCGGTCATCTACCAGGCGATCGAGGAGATCGAGAACGCCCTCAAGGGCATGCTCAAGCCGGAGTACGAGGAGGTGCGCCTCGGCGCCGCGGAGATCCGCGAGGTCTTCCGCTCCTCCAAGTTCGGCAACATCGCCGGTGTCCTGGTCCGCGACGGCATCATCCGCCGCAACGCCAAGGCCCGCCTGCTGCGCGACGGCAAGGTCGTGGCGGAGAACCTCTCGATCGAGGGCCTGCGCCGCTTCAAGGACGACGCGACCGAGGTCCGCGAGGGCTTCGAGGCCGGTGTGACCCTGGGGTCGTTCAACGACATCAAGGTCGAGGACATCATCGAGACCTACGAGATGCGCGAGAAGCCGCGCGCGTAGTCGCTGGTCACCGGGGCCGGGGGGCCGGGGGGTTTTTGACGCGACCGCCCCCGGCGCGCGGTGTGGGGGGCGGGGGGGTGGAAAAAACGCGTGGGGGGCCGCGCGAGGGGCCACCCCC
>NZ_JBHWGV010000089.1:35086-40162 GCF_042732955.1 Kitasatospora sp. NPDC059747
GCCTCCCCCGCGCTTCTCAGGGCGCGGCCCGGCGCGCGGTCGCGCGGGGGGTGTGGGGGGGGGGCGCGGTCGGTGCCCCCCCCCCCCCCCCCGGCCCCGGTCTCGCTGTGTAGGGTCCGGGGTAGTCAACAGACGCGGTGTCGGCCCGAGTCCGGGCCGTCCCCCCGAGGCCTTCCAGGTCGGCGAGACCTGTCACACATGTTCGTGGGAACACTCACCTTCGACCTGCTGCTGGGCGACGTCCACTCGCTCAAGGAGAAGCGTTCGATCGTGCGGCCCATCGTGGCCGAACTGCAGCGCAAGTACAGCGTGTGCGCTGCCGAGACCGGGAACCAGGATCTGCACCGCCGGGCCGAGATCGGTCTGGCGGTGGTGTCCGGCGAAGCCGGGTACGTCACCGAGATCCTGGACAGCTGTGAGCGGTTGGTCGCCGGCCGCCCCGAGGTGCAGCTCCTCGCCGCGAGGAGGCGCTACCACAACGACGACGACGAATGACCCCTGTGGAGCGCGCCGGCGGAAGTCGCCGTTCTCACACAGATCAGGACCCAGAGCGCCCGCAAGGCCGGGCGCGGGCCGGTACTTTGGGGCGTGGGCCCCGACGGGCAGGCAGCTCGCCCGGGTACCGGGCCCATTGCACGAGGAGGCAACGTGACCGACACCGCAAGGGCGCGCAAGCTCGCCGACCGCATCCAGGTGGTCGTCGCCCAGACCCTGGAGCGGCGGATCAAGGACCCGAGGCTCGGGTTCGTGACCATCACCGACACCCGGGTGACCGGGGACCTGCGCGAGGCCACCGTCTTCTACACCGTCTTCGGTGACGACACCGAGCGCGAGGCCACCGCGGCCGCGCTGGAGAGCGCCAAGGGCGTGCTCCGCTCGGAGGTCGGCAAGCAGACCGGGGTGCGCTTCACCCCGTCGCTGACCTTCGTCGCGGACGCCCTGCCGGAGAACGCCCGGAACATCGACGACCTGCTCGACCGGGCCCGCAGCTCCGACGCGGCCGTGCGCACGCAGGCCGCGGGCGCGACCTACGCCGGCGACGCGGACCCGTACAAGGTCCCGGCGTCCGAGCGTGACGACGAGGACGAGTAGTCATGACGGGTGAGCCGGCGCAGGCCGGTTCGGCGGCCGGTTCGACCACGGGGGCGTCCTCCACCAGCGCGGTGGAGGGTGCCCTCGCGGTGCTTCCGGGGTCGGCGCTCGCGGGCTCCGCGCTCCAGGGGCCGGTGCTCCCCGGGCCGCGGGCCGAGGAGAGCGGCTTCGAGCTGGTCTGGCAGGCCGTGGTGGCCGAGATCGGGCGGGCCCGCACGATCGACCTGATCTGCCACATCTGCCCGGACGGCGACGCCCTGGGCTCCGCCCTGGCGGCGGGACTGGCGCTGCGCGGGCTCGGTCACGACGTGCGGGTCTCCTTCGGCGACGATCCGCAGGTGGTGCCCGAGTCGCTCGCGTTCCTGCCCGGCCAGGAGCTGATCGTGCCGGCCGCCGAGGTGCCGGACACCCCCGAGCTGGTGCTCTGCTTCGACGTGGCCGCCGAGAGCCGGCTGGGCCTGCTGCACGCCAAGGCCTTCGCCGCGCCCGTGCTGGTGGTCCTCGATCACCACGCCTCCAACCCGGGCTTCGGCACCCACCAGCTGATCGACCCGACCGCGCCGGCCACCGCCGTGCTGGTCGACGAACTGCTGCGGCGGCTCGGCGTCGAGCTCGACCAGGACCTGGCCGCCTGCCTCTACACCGGCGTCGCCACCGACACCGGCTCGTTCAAGTACCGGGCCACCACGCCCGCCACCCACGAACTCGCCGGGCGGCTGCTGGCCACCGGCATCCGGCACGACCTGATCTCCCGGCAGCTGTGGGACACCTCCTCCTTCGGCTACCTCAAGGTGCTCGCGGGCGCCCTCGACCGGGCGGTCTACGAGCCGGACGCCGCGGGCGGACTGGGACTCGTGTGGACCTGGGTGCCCTACCAGGACCTCGTGCTGTTCAGCGTCACGATCGAGGAGATCGAGGGGCTCATCGACATCCTGCGCCGCCCCGCCGAGGCCGAGGTGGCGCTGGTGCTCAAGCAGGACCCGGACGGGACGCTGCGCGGCTCCTCGCGCTCCAAGGGCGCCGTGGACGTCGCCGCGGCCTGCGCCGAACTCGGTGGCGGGGGGCACGTCTACGCGGCCGGGTTCAGCGCCCGGGCGGACGTGGCCGCCGTGGTCGGGCGGTTCCGGGACGCCCTGCGGCCGATGCGCTGAACGTCCCGCGTGTGATCATGCTGTGACCGTTGTTTGAGAGAAAGAACCCGATGAAGCGCAAAGGCACCGGCCCCGACGGCCTGGTGATCGTCGACAAGCCGGAGGGCATCACCTCGCACGGGGTGGTCGCCAAGCTGCGGTGGCTGGCCGGGACGCGGAAGGTCGGCCACGCCGGCACGCTCGACCCGATGGCCACCGGCGTGCTGGTGATCGGGGTCGAGCGGGCCACCCGGCTGCTCGGCCACCTGATGCTCACCGCCAAGACGTACGAGGCGACGATCCGCCTCGGCCAGACCACGATCACCGACGACCGGGAGGGCGAGGTCACCTCCTCCACCCCGGCGGACGGGGTGGAGCGGGCGGCGATCGACACCGGGATCGCGGCGCTGACCGGCGAGATCATGCAGGTGCCGTCCAAGGTCAGCGCGATCAAGATCGACGGCAAGCGGTCGTACGCGCGCGTGCGCGAGGGCGAGGAGTTCGAGCTCGCGGCCCGGCCGACGACGATCCACTCCTTCACCGTGCACGACCAGCGCGCCGCGGTCGCCGAGGACGGCACGCCGGTGATCGACCTGGACGTGACCGTCGAGTGCTCCTCCGGCACCTACATCCGGGCGCTGGCCCGGGACCTCGGCGCCGGGCTCGGCGTCGGCGGGCACCTGACCGCGCTGCGGCGCACCAGGGTGGGGCCGTACTCGGTGGAGTCGGCACGGACCCTGGAGCAGCTGGAGGCCGCGGTCACCGGCGAGGCCGCCGCGGGGCTGGAGGTCATGCCGATCGCGGACGCGGCGGCGGCCGCCTTCCCGCGCTGGGACCTCGACGCCCCGCAGGCCGAGAAGCTGTCGCACGGCGCCCGGCTCAAGGCCCCCGGCATGGGCGTGGACGGGCCGATCGCCGTGTTCGGGCCGGACGGGCGCTTCCTCGCGCTGGTCGAGGAGCAGGGCGGGCAGGCGAAGCCCGTGGCGGTGTTCGTCGGCTGACGCCCCCCTTCTCGAACCGAAACCCCCGTCGGAGCCTTCCGGCGGGGGTTCATTCGTCCGTGGGAGCGCGCGAGGTGAAAGCCGGTGGTGAGCGGCGCGTGGGCGGTCGGGCCGTCCCCGGGACGGGCAGGTCTCCGGGCGTCGGACGAGGGACGCTTTCACGGGGGAGGACAGGCGCATGCCGGGATTCCTGGACGGCGACACGGCGGGCGATCCGGGGCGGTACCTGCTGCGGATCCGCGACCTCAACGGGCGGCTGCACGGCTTAGGGTTCGTCGCCGACCCGCAGGGCACCGTGCTGACCTCCCACGAGTGCGTCGCGGGCCTGGACCGGGTGGTGCTGCACACCCCCGGCGGGCAGACCCGGGTGCTCGGCCCGGACAGCGTGCTGCCGCTGCCGGGGCACGGGCTGGCGCTGCTGCGCACCGACGCGGTCGGCGGCCTGCCGGTGCCGCCGCTGCCGGTCGCCGCCGCGGGGGCCGGGTGCCAGGTGCTGCTGCCCGCGCTCGCCGGCGAGGACGGACGGGTGGTGGGGCTGCGCTGCGGCGTGCTCGGGGTGACGGGCGCGGGGTACGCGGCGCCGGACCGCGTCCACCTGCTGCGCGGGGTGCTGCTGCTCGACGTCCCCGTGGTCGGGGGCGTCGCCGTGCCGGCCGGGTCGCCGGTGCTGGACGCCCGCAGCGGCGCGGTGGTCGGGCTCGCCGCGCCCGCGCTGGGCGGTCCGTGGCACGGCGGCGCGCTGCCGGCGGTGCCGGCCGCCGGCGGGGTGGCGCCCGCGCCGGAGCTGGCCGGGCTGACGGCGCGCAACGCGGCGGCGGTGCCCGCGTACGGGCCCGCGCTCAACCTCGCCGGGGTGCTACGGCTGGCCGGCGTCCAGCTGGGCTCCGCCGGGGCCGGTCCCGGCCGGGTGGCCGGGCTCGCCGCCGACCGGGTCGACCGGCCGGACGGCCTCGCCGGGGACGCGCCGGCGGCCACCGTCACCGTCCTCGTCGGCGCGCCGGGCAGCGGTCGCAGCACCGAGCTCGCCGCCCTCGCCGTGCGCCGCACCGACGGCGCCCGCCCGCTGCCCACGCTCTGGCTGCGCGGCGCGGACCTGCGGGCCGGGGACCGGTCGCTCGCCGAGCCGCTGGAGCGGGCGCTGGCCGGGGCGGCGGCCGAACTGGGCGTCGCGGCGCCCGCGCCGGAGCCCGTCGCAGCCCTGTGCGCGGCGGCGGGGCGGCCGCTGCTGGTCGTCCTGGACGGGCCGGAGGAGGCCCCCGTGGCGCCGGGCGCGGCCTGGCTGCGGGCCGCGGGGGAGTGGCTGACGGGCTGCGGGGCCCGGCTGCTGGCGGCATGCGGGGAGGAGAACTGGGAGACCCCGGCCGCGGGGGAGTGGAGCGAGCCGGGCGACGACGGCCCCGCCGACGACCGGCACCGCGATGAAGCGCACCAGGAGGCCGCGAACGGCGACCTGGCCAGCGCCCCGACCGTACGGGTGGTCCGCCCGGCGCCGCCCAGCCTCGCCGTGCACCGCCTCGGGCCGCTGCCGGCCGAGGCGGCGGAGCGCGTCCGGCGCCGGTACGGGCTGCCGCCGGGCCGGCCGGGCGCCGCCGACGCGCGGCACCCGCTGGCGGTGCGGCTGGCCGGCGAGCTGTGGGCGCTGGAGCTGGCGGGGGAGCCCGCGGACCGGGGCGAACTGTTCGGCGCGTACCTCGACCTGCGCTGCCTGCGGGTGGCGCAGCAGCTGGCGCTGTGGCCGGCCGGCGAGGGCCGGACGCGCCGCCCCGGGGCGCACCGCAAGGGCGCGGTGCGCCCGGCCGGGCCGGGCGCCGGGGGGGGGCGGCGGACGGCCGCGGCGGTGGCCGGGCGGGTGC